>DRBY01000004.1 GCA_011042755.1 Thermoproteota archaeon
CCTCTCAGGAGGACCTTGAAGGATGATGGGTTGCTGGCGGTGGGGGAGATTCTCTTCGACCCTCGACTACCCCAGGCGAAAGACCGTAATACGCTAGTGCAAGGAGGCTGGCTTTGAGCTGGTTCGCGCTCACCGGGGGGTCTTGCACTATCTTCTCGTGTTCAAGAAGTCAGGCAACAGCCCCAACCTCGCTTGAGCCAAGTCTGAGTTAGAGGGCCAACGACGGCTGCGTTCCAGCAGTTGGCTGAATTAAAATACGGTTCGCACGGTCGCGCCAATTGTTGAGGGTTCTGAGACCCTTCGATCCTTGGCGGAGCCCGCTCTGCACATGCCCGCGCCAGCTCACATTGAACCCCTACACTGGCTGTGGGCACAGATGCGCTTACTGCTACATAACGGCGTACGTGAGGGACGCCTTCAACCCAAGGCCGAAGAAGAACCTCCTATCCGACCTTGTCAGGGACCTGAGGGAGGTGAGGCCGGGGACCCTCGTGTCTCTGAGCCTCAGCTCAGATCCCTACACTCCTCCCGAGGGAGAGCTGGGTCTCACCAGGAGGGTCCTTGACCTGCTGATCAGGGCGGGAGCTAGGGTCCTAGTCGTTACCAAGTCCGACCTCGTCTCCAGGGATGCAGACCTGCTGTCTGGGGGTTCCTCGGCCGTCATGATAACCGTGACGACGGCGGACGAGGGCGTCGCCAGCGCCATAGAGCCGGGGGCCCCTCTCCCAGGGGAGAGGTTCCGGGCCATGTCCCTGCTGGCGGAGAAGGGGGTACCCGTGGGTCTCAGGCTGGACCCAGTAATCCCGGGCGTGACGGACTCGGAAGAGTCTCTTGCAGAAGTCGTAGAGGCTGCTAGATCGGCCGGAGCATCTCACGTGGTTGCGTCGACCTACAAGGCGAGGCCGGACAATCTCGCCAGAATGATGGAAGCCCTCCCCGAGCATGCTGAGAGACTCAAGTCGCTCTACGTTCGAGGCGAGAAGATCGGAGGCTACTGGTATCTGCCCAGGCCTATGAGGAGGCGAATTCTCCAGAGGGTGAGAGATCTGGCACTTCAGGCTGGCCTGACGTTCGCCACGTGTAGAGAGGGTATGGTTGACATGAACTCCCCCGGGGTAGCCTGCGACGGGTCCCACCTCACCCTGCGGGGCGCCTCGCGCCGAGCGGGGATAAACAGATATTAGGAAACTTGAGGGAGTGTCTGGATGTCTGGAGAGCCGGGTGTGCTCCCGTGGGGCTGAGCGCGTTCTTCGTGTTTGACGCTTTTACTGAGTTCTTCAGCGCATTTACAGCGCTCGCCGTGGCTTACTACGCGATTAAAGCGCACAGGGTCCTCGAGGATTCTCGTATGCTTGCGCTGAACTTGGGGTTCGCCATCCTAGGCGCGGGGATGCTGATACACGGCGGCATAAAGGTCAAGGTAGCCCTGGCGGTCCTCTCCGGCATAAAGACGCCGCCCGCTCGGATGATGCCTGTGGTTAGGATAGGCTACCTCGTCGCCTTCGCGACTCAGTTTGCCGCCTACATCCTCATACTCATAGCCATGTTCCTGGGAGAGAGGAGGCTCGAGGAGTCGCTCCTGATACCGCCGCTGGCCCTACCGCTGATAGAGTACGACGCCAGAACCGAGAGCCTGTTGGCCCTGCTCGCGGCCGTGATAGCCCTCAGAACCGGGCTGAGCTACTCTGAGTCAGACTCTAGGTGGACCGCCCTCGTGGCCGCCGGCTTTGCTCTCTTGGCTCTGAGCCACGCTCTGCTGGTCTTTGGCGGGCCGAGGCTCCTCGTGACAGCCGACATCTCGCGACTACTCGGCTTCGCGTGCCTGCTCTGGATGCTCGTTGGAGTGTCTAGGGTGGGAGAGTGACCGCGAAGCAGAGGTACAGGTCGAAGATGAGGATCTGCTACGACATGCTCAGAGTGATTCAGGAGGAGGGAGGCGAGGCAGGCCCCACCAGGATACTCTACGGCGCCAACCTGTCATATGAGCGCCTGAAGAAGTACCTCGCGGAGCTAAAGGAAAAGGGACTCATAGAAGAGGTGCAGATGGACGGGAAGACTGTTTACAGGCTGACGGACAACGGAAGGATGTTCATAGTGCAGTTCAGAAAGATGATGGAGTTCGCCAGGGCATTCGGGATGATCTTGTGAAGGATATAGCGCCTGCGCTCCCAGCGGGCTAAGCAGGCTCGGCTCTGGGGCTTTTCCGACCTCGCCTAGTTGTACAGGGGTTGTGGTTCCGCCTGAGGGCTGATTGTGTGGAGATTGAACTCTGCTAAGCTCTCCGACGAGGAACCCTGCATTAGAGCTATCAGCAGGCCGATCAAGCCGCTTCCTCCCGGCAGTTGAGGACGGAAACCCCTCTCTTGGTCTGGTTAAGTCGTCAATCGAGTTGAGCGACATCTTATACCCACTTTAACATCCACAGAGGTCCGTTTTTATACGGCGTTACTCCCGCTCCGCTGCTCAACGGGGAGGGGGAGTGACTTGAGGGCATCCTCTCTCCTCTCTCTGGCTGCTCTCGATCCTACTCGTGTCCATCGGGCGAGGGTGCGCTAGCGTGTGTGGGCAGATGCGCGCAGAAATGCGAGGATACAGAGGGAGCTGCAGCATGAAGCATGAGGTTCCTCGCTCTTCTGTACTTGCCATCATATTGCTCGTCATTATCAGTTCAATGACCTCGCCGAGAGGGTGCTGGTGCCGAGGGTCGACTCAGCCAGAATCCCCGAAGGTACCATGGCGCTGTGGGGGAGGTCGGGGGGATAGAGCCTCACGTAGCCAACCCAGGTAGTGTGGGTGGTGGTATGGCTGATGAAAGTTTCCCTGACCATGTAATTAGCTCTCTCCGCCCTCGGCGGTAGACTTTTTGAATGGAGTATATAAAGAGGAGGGCAGTCAGGACTCGGCAAACTCATCAGTTCCTCAGCCGGTTGATCCCTCCTCATCCCGCCCTAATGCGCATCACAGGGAGACCTATTTTTTCCTATCCCCGACTGACCTCGAGTTCTGCCCTCTCCCACTCGAAGGAGATATCCGCTCGGCCTCCTGAATGACCCGGTCGTACACATCGGCCGTGAGCCAGAACCCTTCCCTGCTAAGGTTCCTCAGGTTCGTCCTGAACTGGCTGAGGTCGATCAGGCCCTCTTCCAAGAGGTCTAGCAGAAGCCTAACCGTCCGGACTACTCTCACCCCGAGCGCCCTGGCGACCAGGTACGCTGGCTTGTCGTCCACCAAGAGGGGAAGCCCCAACTCAAGCGCCAGTGAGATGGCCTCAGCCTCTCCACGGTGGATGCCGAGCTTGAGAGAGTCCGAGACGGGCTTGGCAGGCTTGACCTCCACCTCGCCAGATTCGATCAGAGCCTGAACGGCCTGGGCCTCGGGATAGCCTTTCTCCCCGCCCCTCACCACCACCTCGCGGTACACGGTTTCGGGTATCAGGATGCGGCCAAACATTCTAATTACGAGATTCAGCTTCCCCAACTTGACCAAGTATATCAGCGGCGTCGAGTTCGAGACCGCCACGCTAGGTCCTCCTCCAGGTCCTCCAGCGTGTACTGCGCGGGAATTCTCCTGGCCTTCAGCTCTTCTAGGAACTCGTAGAGCGCTACTCCAGCCAGCTCCGCGGCCCTCCAGGCCGTGACCCTCCCCTTGGAGTACAGCCTGATCGCTCTGTCGAGCTTCCACCGCTTGAGACCGAGAGAGATCAGCTTGCGGAGAGCAGTGGCTCGATCGAGCTTCTCCTCCCTTTCCACCTCCTCAAGGTCCCTCAGCATCTCATCGCTGATCCTGGTGGCCACTTGCCTAAGGGGCACACTTCTCCAGCGCTCTGTTTTGATTTATAATATTTAGTAACTCGCCCCCAGAACTCTTTTGCTGAGCTAGGCGTTCTCTAACCTGTCTGATCTAGCCCTACCAACTAACCAGCCAACTTTAAGCCTTGGGGTCGTCAGGACTCGGCAAATTAGTCGGTCTCCCAGCAAGCTACCGCTCCCCACACCCAAGAGAGCGCTGGAGGCGTATCCTAAATATTGCACCTCGCACTTCCCTGATGATGTGGCTGAAAGAACCGAGTCTGCGTCCAGCTCTGAGGCCGCCGTCGCCGTGATACTCTCTCAGCGCGAGGGCAGGTTGAGCATCCTCCTCA
>DRBY01000147.1 GCA_011042755.1 Thermoproteota archaeon
CTAAGATACCGGAGCTCATGGCGGAGAACCCTGCCAGGCTGTTCGGCGTGTACCCTAAGAAGGGAACCATAGCCGTAGGGAGCGACGGGGACCTCGTGGTGGTCGACCCCAACGCTGAGACCGTGATAGAGAAGGAGAACCTGTACGCGAAGCACCCTCTGACCCCGTTCGAGGGGTGGAGACTGAAGGGCAAGATCGCCTACACGATCCTCAGGGGTATGGTGATAGCCAAGGATGGAAAGGTGGTGGTCAAGGAACCGCGGGGCACGTGGATTAGGAGGAGCACGGAGTCACTCTCCGGCTGATGAGAAACCGGTCGGAGGCAATCTCGTTTTATGCTCTCGACCCTAGGCGGGTTAGATGCTCGACGAGGTCAGGTTCTTCGTGGTCGCCCACAGGGGTGCAAGCGCCTACGAGCCTGAGAACACGCTCAGGTCGGTTCGAAGGGCCATCGAGATGGGCGCAGACGCCGTGGAGGTAGACGTCAGGCTGTCTGCCGACGGCGTGCCCGTGGTGATACACGACGAGACCGTGGATCGCACAACGAATGGAAGCGGCAGGGTCGCCGATATGACGCTCCAAGAGTTGAGGGAACTCGATGCTGGGTTGGGAGAGAAGATACCTACGCTAGAAGAGGTTCTCAGCGTGGTGCGAGGCAGAGTAGTCCTATTCGTGGAGATAAAGGTGGATGAGGCAGCCCTACCCTCCCTGGGGCTCGTGCGCGAAGGGGACATGTTGGACGATGTTCTCTTCGTGTCATTCAGCGAGTCTGCCCTGAGGACTGTGAAGAGGGAGGAACCTCAGGCGCACACGGGCCTGATCTACCTGAAGCCGAGCGATGGCATCCTCAGCGCAAAGAGAATCGGGTGCGAGTTCGTGCTCCCATTTTACAGGATGGCCACGGCCAAGGCCATAGCGTTCGCGCACCGCCTGAAGCTCAGGGTGGTGCCGTGGGTCGTGGACGACCCTGATCTAGCGAGGGAGATTAAGGAGAGAGGGGCAGACGGCGTGGCTACCAACAAGCCAGACATCATGGTCCCCCTCAAGGAGTGATTTGCAGCTCTTTGCCGAAGTTGAGCTGGACAGCCCGAGAAACGCCTGAAGGTCTGCTGCCCCTCCCCTTTTTATTGGGGAGCTGTCAATCTCCATGGTGCAGGACTGGTCCTGGATCTTGGAGGGCCTGAGGAGAGAGTTCAGAGAGCGACTGGTCTCGGTCGCGATCTACGGCTCGGCGGCACGCGGCGAGGCTGGAGAGGAGAGCGACCTCGATGTCTTGGTGGTCGCAGAGGATCTACCCGACGACTTGGGGGAGAGGCTTCGTATATCTGGTCGGCTCGCGATCTCCCTCAGGCCGCCTCCGGGAGTTCCAAGCCCGCTGTCAGCAGTCCTCCTCACTCCCCGCGAGGTGAGCCGCAACCCTCCCATCCTCCTAGACCTCGTGGAAGATGCCGTGATCCTGTACGACAGGGGTGGGTTCCTATCTCGAGCCCTCGAGAGACTCCGCAAGAGGCTCAAAGAACTCGGGGCCAAGAGGGTTAGAACGGAGCGTGGGTGGTACTGGGTTCTCAAGCCAGACGCCAAGTTCGGGGAGGTGGTAGAGATCTGATTAACCTAGAGATGGCCGCGGACTACCTCAGGAGAGCTCTGTCATGCCTGAAAGAGGCCGAGATGGCTCTCTCCTCGGGGGATCCGGCACTGTGCGTCAGGAGGTCACAGGAGTCTGTCGAACTGGCGGTCAAGGCGCTGCTCCGCGCCGTAGCGGTGGAGTACCCCCGGAAGCACGATGTCAGCGACGCTCTCCTGGAGTTTGCCGATAAGATGCCGGAGCCGATCAGGAGGGAGATCAATGACATAGCCGCCTAGTCTCAGAGTTAGCGGCCGTGAGGGGTCCAGCGATGTACGGATATGAGAGAGAGGGAATACCGGCCTCAAGAGCCTTCTCCAGGGCTTACGCGGAGGAGGTTCTCTCGAGAGTAACCCGGGTTGTACGGCTCGTGGAGGAGAACCTCGTCCCGAAGCTAAGGGAGGCTGGCTACTGGACAGACTAGCTCGGCCCAATAGCATCTCACCGCCTTGGAGAACCTCTAGTGCGTGCATCAAGTTTGGGGTCGCCGGAGGACCACTCGGTTCGTTCCCCCGGGGGGCTCCTGCTTATGCCACGGCATAACACGACGGCGGGATTATAACGAATCCGGCTGACGGAGGATGTGCAGAGATGCCAGACTATAAGTTTCTGAGGAAGAACGCCGACAGCTTCTACAGGAACGCGAAACACCTGTTCGAGCAGGGTGAATACAACCTGGCCGCCTTCAACTTAGAGCAAGCCATGCAGCTGATGCTGAAGTACCTGCTGGCCTCTAGGCTGGGAGAATTCCCCAGAACTCACTCCCTCAGGAGGCTCTTCAGAGAGGTCAAGACTCTGTGTCCTGAGCTCTGGGAGTTCTATGAGGGCAACGCCAGCGTGGTCGGGAATATAGAGAGCGCCTACATAGCCTCTAGGTACTACCCGGTGGACTTCCAAGAGGTCGAGGTTAGGGAGATGCTGAGCGCCTACGAGAAGTTCCTGGAGGTGTTGAGAGGGTGCCTGAGAAGTCCCTGATGGACCTCCAGAGAGAGGTCGTCAGGGAGGAGATGAAGTACTTCCAGCGGCTCGCGGAGTACGCATCTCGCATAGCGAGAATAGCGGAGAGGCTGCTGGCCGATCCGAACGTCAGGGTGTTCTTGTTTGGCTCTGCGGCCGAGGGCAGGGCGATCCCAGGGGCGAGCGACATCGACATCCTCGTGGTCTCTGAGAGGGCTCCAGAGGGGGCGCGAGAGCTGGCCGAGCTTAGGGTGAGGATACTCTCGGAACTCGGAGATCTCGCGGCTCCCTTTGAGATTCACATAGTCTCCCCCGACAGGTTCGAGTGGTACAGGCGGCGCGCGGGCAAGATGATCGCCGTCAGGTAAGCGGCCCTGATGGAACGAGGGACAGGCTGGCTGTCGGTCAGGATCCTTTTCGTCTCCCTCAGCCAGGCTTCCCTCTCTCAGGTAGAGGCGGAGGGGGGCCAAGAATCGAGGGTTGAGCCTTCGCTGAGGCCTGGAGGGTTGGGGTCGCCGGAGGACCACCCGGTCATCGCCTCCGGGGCAGCTCTCTGCTGGTGCCAACTATCTTCGGCTCATCCCCTAGGAATGGTCGCGCTCCTACTCAAAAAGCATGTGGATCACGCTGCTCAAGAGACTTATCTCGAGTTCTGACCGTGCGCCCTGGGTTCGCCTTGAGAGAGGTAGAGCCGGAGTCCTCGTGGAGGATGCTCCACCCCAGGCCCGTCGTAGTCGTCGGGGCTGGAGACTCAGAGCGTGGAGTGAGCTTTGCGCCGGCCTCGTGGATCACACCCGTGTCTGACGAACCTCCGGCGGTGGCGATCGCTCTCGACGAGGAGTCTTTCACGCTTGAGCTGCTCTCCGAGGTGGGCGAGTTCTCGCTGTGCGTCCTGCCATCCGAATTCGTCGACGAGATCCTCTACCTGGGGTCGGTGTCTGGGAGGGAGGCAGACAAGCTGAGCGCCATAGGGTGGGGCTGGAGGCCAGCCAAGGCGGTTAGGGCTCCCGTGCTGGAGAATTCCATCGGCATTCTAGAGTGCAAGAAGCTCCACGAGCTGGAGATAGGTGAGGTCAGGCTGGTGGTCGGAGAGATCGTTCGCGCCGAGGCTGAGGAGGGGTTGTTCAACGACAGGTACGGCTGGGACCTCAAGAAGGTGAAGATACCTCTGCACGCAGCCGGCAGGGCCTTCGTCGAGCCCGGCAAGCTCCTGCTAGCAGACGCCAGCAGGTTCAAGAAGGGGAGGAAGAGCTAAGCTTCCAGCCGAGAGGCGCTAGCCCTGCCGTAAAGCTCTCTCCGCATGGCTTCTAGCATCCTCACAGACTCTCCGGCCTCCTCGGCTGCCGACACGAGCCGTATCCCCCATCCTCTCGCAGCGCCCACGACCTCGTCGACGTGATCCCAGCACTCCAGGTCTCTGGCGAAGTGGTGATCTAGCACTAGCGTCCTCAGGTCGGTCTCCTCGATTAGCGTGACCAGGTTCTCGATGGCCGTCCTGAGCGATTCCTCTGAATACCTGTAGCCCAGCATGTAGGTCATCGGGCCATC
>DRBY01000045.1 GCA_011042755.1 Thermoproteota archaeon
GTCAGATCTCTAAGCCACGGGAACTCCTCTGGATTCACTCTCGGCTGGGAGATCTCCCAGTTCTGGCAGTGCTCGCAGAACAGGTTGCAGCCTACCGTGCCTATGCTGTAAGCCCAGGATCCGGGGTAGAAGTGGTACAGCGGCTTCTTCTCGATGGGATCCATTGCGACCGAGCTGACCCGCGAGTGGTTGACCTCGCAGAGCGTGCCGTCTACGTTAACCTTCGTTCGGCACGCGCCTCTCTGGCCTGGAGGAATCACGCAGTATCTGGGACAAGCCAGACAGCGTACCTTCCCGTCTTCTAGAGGCTCCTGCAGGGTCGCTCTAACTCGATGGGGGGAACCGTCAGGACAGGGCTCAACCATCTTTCACTATCCCTACATGGGGCTCTGGTGGTAATTAACTTCAACCTCACTTCCTACGAGCTGGCTGGCCGCCGGTCTGGCAGGCATGATTAATCATTTTCAGACCGGTGCGACCCCCAGATGCAGCCCATACCTGAGGAGTTCATCGACTACGCCTTCAGGCAGAGGCGCGAGTCCGTGAGGCGGATGCTTGAGAAGGGGCTAGATCACGAAACTCTGCTGGGATTCACGAGGCACAGCCCAGCGATAATAACGTGTGGGCCCGCCGGACCGAACGGCTCAATAAAGGGAGTTGGCTTCCTGCACAGAGACGAGGTCCTTCCTCACACGCTGGAGCTTATGAGAGAAGAACTCTCCCGGCCTTTCGATCCCAGACGCGCGGCCGAATTCCTCCTAGAGGAGATCCTCGTCGAGGACAAGATAGACTTCACGAAGATGGCGACCTTGGAGCTGGCCAAGGGGCACACATGGGAGAACGTCCGAGTAAATCCGAGAGCGACGCTCCTGTTCTTCACGCCCCCTAGCACTTCCTATGAGGTGAGGGTTTCTGTGGAGATTCACGAGGTGGGACCCATCTGGGAGTTCGTTAACGCGCTGCACGATATCTTCCACAGGCCTAAGAACCCTAGGGATTGGAGCAAGACCCCCACCTACCTCTTCAGAGTGGAGGAGATCTACGACAACAGCGTTCGTGCCATGGGGAAGAAGATTTACCCCCTAGCCCCATGATCGCTCGCTTTGTAAAGACTGCGAAGCTCGGTAGCTAGTCTGGGAAAGAAGCCCCCAATCAAAACTTTATAGACGAAATGCGATCATACAACGCCGTGAAGGCCTCTAAGCCCCTAATAGTGGCGGTGGTTGGGAGAAAGTCGTCGGGGAAAACTACTCTCATAGAGGAGCTGACCAAGCGGTTAATAGATCGCGGGCTGAGGGTAGCGGCAATTAAGCATACATGCGAGCTAGAGGTCAAGTTCGACTTTCCGGGAACCGACACTTGGAGAATGAGGCAATCTGGGGCTTCTGCGGTCATGCTGGTGTCTCCAAGTTGTCAGGCCCTGATCGCCGAGGGGTCGCTCGACCTAGACTCCGCCGTCGACCTCCTCGTGAGGGCTGTCTCCGACGTTGATGTCGTGCTTGTAGAGGGCTTCAAGAGCCAGACTTTGCCCAGGGAGGACGCGCTCAAGGTGATAGTCTCTGCTGGGGAGGGAGACGAGGAGTTTCTCGAGAAGTCTGTCGGCAAGACGATGATCGTGAGACCCGTGTCTAGGGGTGAGGGGAAGCCTCACCTGAGCGAAGACGATATCGCTAGGGTCGTGAGCGAGATATCACGCCTAATCGACCTCCGCTTAAATTCGACTGGGGGGTAGCTCGTGTCGCAGATCGGTCTCGAGGATGTCGCCACCATGCTGAAGAGCCTGGGCATAGAGGGAGAGAGAATTCACGTAGATCCTGAGAACAACAGCGTATTCGTCACGGAAGTCGTTGATCTAGCCAGGGGAGATGAGGAGAGGACCCTGGTCATATCCGTCCAGCTCCTGCTCGAGGGCGACATCCTGACGATAGCGGTTCCGCTTCTCCCCTTCTCCGTGGATCTAAGCGGCTGTAAAACCTTGTGCGAGCGTCTCCTGAGGGCATCGCTGTCCTCACCCCTCGTGGCCTTCGGGGCAACGAGAGAGGGATACCTCGCCGCATTCTCAGAGCTGACCGCGGGCGAGGTCACTCCACAAAATCTTTGGAGGAGATACGGCGCCGTGATCGAGGCCCTGGCGTGGTTCCTGAAGGATGTCCTGCTGTCTGAAAAAGAGCTCGAGGATAGGCTATACAAGGAGATCGGGAGTGAGCGAAGTTGGAGGGACTGAGCGCAAAGAGAGCCATTGAGGGGTCCTACTTAGTGACCCTGTGGCCACTCTTAGCCCAGGCTGCCTCGGCCGCTCTTGTGGCAATCACCAGACCCGAGCCAGACCTTGAGCTCGGCGCCGCAGAGTCTGCTGGACTCTCCGTGACCTACATCGTCCTCCTGTTCGCAACGGCGACCCTGATCCTCTATCTAATCAAGAAGGGGCTAGTCAAGCTGCTGAAGATCCTGCTAGTAGCGTCGCTCTTCTACACGGCGTCCATATCGCTCGTCAGCATCTTTGCCGAACTTGGGTGGCCCAGCTTGGCGGCGCTCCCCCTGGGAGCGGCTGCTGCCTGGCTGGGGCTGCGGCCGGGCCTCGCGGGCAACTTGGCGAAGGCGTTCCTGGCCGCCTCAGTCGCATACATGTTCGTGAGCATATTCCCTGAGGCCTTCACGCTGATCTTCCTCGGGATGCTGGCCGCCTACGACGCCTACGCGGTCTTCAGAGGACCTCTGGGGAAGATCTTCGGCCAAGTAGGCGACTCGGAAGATCCCCTCAAGCCGCTGATGATAGTTCACGGGAGAGTCTCAATGGGGTTGGGCGACCTGTTCGCCTACTCCTTGGCCTCCGCATCCTCCACTAGGATGCTGGGCCTACCTGAAGCCATAGTACCCCTCGCCCTGCTCAACGTTGGAGTGCTGCTGACCCTCAGGATCCTCTACTCCAAGAGAGGCGCCCTCCCAGGGCTAACACTTCCCGTATTGCTCTGGCTCCTGGGGATAGCCCTAATCAGGACCTCTCGTCTCGCTTGAGAATCACGAGCCTTCCTTTCTCTCCCTCCCTAATCTCCAAGATTCCAGCCTGGGCAAGCCTCCTTATCTTCCTCCACGCGGTAGTCCTGGGCATCCCGAGAGCCCTAATTAGATCGGCTTGATACGCCATTCCGCCCATCTCCTCGAGCTTCTTCAGGATAAGCTCCTCCGATCGTTCTAGAGGGCGGGTGGCCCTACCCTCTGGGCTTCTAGCGGCCTTGACTATAGCAAACGTCACGACAGCCAGGCCGACTGCCACAAGAGGGAATACGTACCACTCCCTTGGCGCCGGACGCTGGTTCGCGACGGGGGGTGTGGTTGATCCCTGAGTGGGGGGAGAAGTTCCCGTTGGAGCAGCGTGAGGCAGCTCAATGACGTAAGACACCCAAGCGTGCTGGCTTACGAACGTGACCGCAACCCTACCATCCTCGGCTTCTACCCTCTCTGGAGTCGCTGACAGGCCGACGACGACCGCTCCCTCCGGCAGCACGAACGTGACTTCTGCCGGAACTTCTAGGCTCACGCTGGCGTTCCACACCTCTCCTACCTTGGAGGTCAGAGATGGGCTCTGATACGAGACCTCTAAGCCCTTCGCCCCTAGGGTCTCCACGACAAGCGAGCCCTCCTCGATCGTGAAGTTTAGGGGGAGGCCCTCCTCGTCCGTCGCGATCAGTAGGTTCGGCTCGCCGACTATGGGTAAAACGGCGAAGACCTCCTCTCCGGTGAGATTCAACCTCATCGTGATGTCTGCCCAACCGTCTGGAAATAAGAGGAGCTCTATTGACATCACAGCTTCGCCCTGTGCTGGTTCTGTCGAGATCTGAGAGACCGCGCCGATTATCAGAACTGTGAAGAAGATGAGCCGCGCGCTTCTAACTCTCTTTCGCATGAATTTCATGAGCCCCTGCCTCTGGGCACCCCTACAAAAAATGTGATTGGACTGGTCGCCGACTTCTCATGCAACTGCTCTTGCAATTCTACTAACTCCCCAGCTAAAACGGATTGCTTTCCAATCTCGGGGGAGGACGAGGTCTGAAATTAGAAAGCACCCGAGAAAACCCGTCAATGTGGTCTCCTCGCAGAAAAGAATTGTGTTGAGA
>DRBY01000096.1 GCA_011042755.1 Thermoproteota archaeon
CGTTCAGCTCCTTAAACAGCGTCCATGACTGCACAGGATCGGAAGATTGAGTTAATTGGAATACATCTTCCAATATTGGAAGAGGGAGATAATCTACCGAAGGTGATCCTGTCTAGGCTCGAAGAAATGGGAATCAAGCTGGTTGACGGAGATGTACTGATAGTAGCCAGCAAGGTCGTATCAAAAGTGAAGGGATACTGTGTTAAGATATCCGACGTAAGGCCCTCTCTGCGATCGAAGATCTTGGCCAAGATAGCCGGCAGGCCGGCGTGGCTCATAGAACTCATCAGGCGAGTCGGTGAAATAGTACTGATTCTGCCTTTTTCTGAGGCTAGTAAGGGAACGGGCTTCCCAGAGGAATTCTCGCCCAATCCGGCGGTCGCTCGCAAGATGGTGGAAGAAGAGAAGGCCACGGTCCTAGCCAAGGTGGGAGACGTCGTGATCACCGACGCCGGGATCGACTGGTCCAACTGCCCCGAGGGTCTCGTGGCTCTGCCCCCGCCGGACCCAGATGCTGAGGCTAGGGAAATCATGGAGACCATCAAGGAGGCTACCGGGGCTAGGATAGGCGTTGTGATATCAGACACGGACTTTGCTCCATTTAGGATGGGCTCCATCGATTGGGCAATAGGAGTTGCCGGAATAGACCCCGCGAGGAGAGCGTTTGGAGAGCCAGACATCTACGGAAAGCCTAAGTTCGGCGGGGTAGATCTGATCGCCGACGAGATGGCCGCGGCCGCCGCGCTGATAATGGGTCAAGGCTCCGAGGGAATTCCCGTGGTGCTGATCAGAGGCGCTCCCGTGGTGCTCAGGGAGGACACCAGCTACAGGATGGTCGCAGCCCCCCTCGCGAGCATGGGGAGCTCCTTCCTCAAGGGGCTGGCGAAGACCTTCCTGGCCAAGCTGTTCAGGCTGGGATGAGCCAGCGTATCAGATAGTCCTCAGTATTGTGGGCGGCGTCCTAGTTACGTCTATGATGTCGGTGGCCAGTCCTCTGAACAGGTTGACGATTCGCTCCTCGTGCGCGCCTGGCGACAGGACCATGACAATTACAGAACCCTTTGGGATGAGCCTGTCTATTATGGCCCTCACCAAGCGGTAGGTATCTTCTTCTCCGAGCAGTATCAGGAGGCCAGACGTGTCCTCTATGAGGACAGCGAGCTTATCTTCGGGGGCCTGAACTCTGCCCAGTAGGCCGAGCATTATAGAAGGCTCGACGCCTATTTCGAACTCTCCGGGACCCAGCTGCCTCGGGGGTCCAGCTCTGCTCGAAGACACGTGGAGGGTCACCGCAGCCAGTTTGGCCAGCCTAAATCCGACGTAAGATCCTCTCCTCGTTATTATAACCAGAGCGAAGCCGCTCTTCCTCAGCGAGCGAGCTAAACCCTCCAGGAGTTCAGTGTAAGGCGTGACAGTCGATCTCTCTATTAGTATTACTCTCCCAGACAAGTCTCCAAGCTGCTGCCACACTTTCTCGACGAGCTGGATTCCCTCCTCGACCTCACTAATCTGCAGGGGCAGGGGCGTCCGCAGTGATGTGGTACCCCAGTGGTAGTAGCTGAGCACGGCGATGGTCAGGCCGAACGCTAGAGCTCCGGTCCCGTCTACCCCCAGGATTTTGAGCACGCTTGGAATTCTAAATGCATCGTTGAAGAGTTCAAAGGCCGATGTGAGTGCGCTGAGCGCCAAGATCGAGGCGCCCCCCTCTAAGAGCCACCTAGAGGGCTCGCTAGACCTCCTAATCGAGAGTGCGATCTTTAGGGCCATCATACCAGTTATTAGGAGGCATGTGGCGTCAAATGCCATCTCAACGCCCCTTGGGGGCGTTAATGTCTCCCACGCCCAAGGTCTACTTGCGAGCACGAGGACCAGAGCAAGTGCAGCCCACGCGGCGGCCACCCAGCTAGGCCTCAGGAGAGGAACCTTGTGCACCGGCATGAGAACCTTTGAAGCGTCCAGCAGGGCTTCAGAGAGGTACCACGTCGTTATCGCGAGAGAAAGAGCTACGGAGGCATGCTTGAAGTAGTGCAAGATCGAGGGTACATGAAAAGTGACTTCGACTAGGTCGATCCAACCCGAAAAGGCTAGAAGGATGAGGCCAGCGAGAATGTGTCTCCAGTTCTCTGAGAACAGGGCCTCTAGCTTCTGGTTCTTGATAATGTAGAGGATTGACGCGATAAAGAACAGCCCCATCAGGCAGAGAGAACTGATCAAGAAGTCCATCGCGTTGATAGCTTTTGATGCCCATCGTCCAGATGTGAGAACCAGAATTGTGGCGCCGAAGGCGATCCAAATTGCGATGAAGACCTCTGGAAGGTAGGTTCTAAGGTTAGCCCCCCTCCCTCTTTCCCTAGACGGGCCCAAACGCCTCACACCTTGTTGAAGTCCATTAAGATTGGGTTCGCTGCTCCGATAAAAGTTCCCATCACAGGGATGTAACTTTTTTCTACCAGCTATTGCCTAGCCTAGCCCTCCGTTATGGGTCCTCAGGCGATTTCACGAAGTTTCATGCGTGGAGGAGTTCACCTGCATCGAGACATTAGGCTCCGTGTGTTTCTACACAAACTCCTCGGGGTTAATAAGCCAGACCCATGGAATCTCTCAGATGCCCCTGGAGAGGTGTCTCTACTGTCAGAAGCCCGGAGAGCACTTCGTCCCAAACCTGGGCGGAAAGCTGTGCAGGGAGCACTTCCTGCGATACTTCAACAAGAGGGTCAAGAGGGTCCTGAGGAGGATGGGTAGAGGGAAGAAAGTTCTAGTCGGGGTTTCCGGTGGAAAGGATTCCATAGCCGCCCTATTCGCCCTTAAGGAGTTCTCTTATGAGTACAACATCGAGCTAGGCGCCTTAATGATAGACGTGGGAGTTCCGAGCAACGAAGAGTGTGTCCAGGTGTTCGAAGAGGCGATCAGGAGGACGGGCGCCAGGAGGCACTTCGTGTCCCTCGTCAACGATCTTGGCATAACAGTGCCGGATGATCCCAGCTTCGCGTGCGTGGTGTGCGGCACAGTCACTAGGTACGTGCTGAACAGAGTGGCCTACGAGGCTGGCTACGATTACGTTGCTACGGGACACAACCTAGACGACATGGCGTACTTCGCCATAAACAACCTGATGACCCACAACCTCGAGTACCTGAGGTCAATCGATTCCGTGACCCCGCCCGTGCCCGAGCTGAAGATGGTGGGCAGGGTTAGGCCCCTCTTCTGGCTCAGCGATCAGGACTCCGAGACCTACGTACGCATCATAGGAGCCCCGAGGTGCTCGACGAAGTGCCCACACGAGGGGTTGGATAAGCAGGCCTACGTGAAGCCTCTGCTGAACGAGCTGAGGGCTATGTGGCCCACCAGCCTCGTTAACATCGTGGACTCCGTGAGGGAGCTTGCGAGGAGATCTGGTCTCGCTGGACCAATTCGAGAGGGATTTAGGGCCTGCTCCAAGTGCGGATATCCGAGTAGGACTGAGGTCTGCTCCTTCTGCAGGCTTATCGAGAAGCTGGGTGGCAGGGTTCCAGAGAGGCTGGCGTGAACTCAAGTAGGCCGCTTATTTTTTACCGCCGACGCTGGGGGAGTTGGTTGGTGGACACATGCCCACCATTGAGTGCCCTGTATGCGGCGCCACATTTGAGTTGAGTGAAGGCGAGTTTGAAGGAGAGGCCGAGTGCCCGGAGTGCGGGACTCCGCTCTACGTGATAATCGAGGGAGGCAGCGTCCAGCTTGTGGAGATCCAAGAAGAGGAGGAAGAGTTCGAGGAGTGGGAGGAAGAAGGTCTGGAGGAGTTTGAAGAGCTGGAGCTTGGAGAACTTGACGAGGATATTGACCTAGAGTTGGAGGAGTTCGAGGACGAGCTAGAAGGACTCTGAGGTGGGTGTTCCCTCCTTGCCAGCTATAGAAGCCCCAGCCTGGATGAGGCTGCCGCTAGACCTTCCACCCGGCTGGTACGACCTGCACGTCCACACAAGGTGGTCTAGGGACTCGCGGTCAACGGGCAAGTCTCTTGTCAAGTGGGCTAAGAGGAGGGGGCTCAGGGGGCTAGCGGTCAC
>DRBY01000075.1 GCA_011042755.1 Thermoproteota archaeon
CCTCTTCCCCTTCTCCATGAGGAGCAGGTAGGCGGCCTCTGGCGGGTGAAGCTTGTCCTGAACCCCCAGGGCCTCGATCCCTATCCACGGAGGCTCGTACTCCTCGAGGGCCCGCCGTCCCTTGACAAAGACGTAGATTACTATGCCAGTTATGAGGAGGAATGGGAGCAGGATCACCAGTATGCCGAGAATCTGACCAATTCGGAAGAGTATCCCCGTTGGCTGCGGGGGCTGCTCCACGTAGCTCTCGACGTAGGAGGACGGAAAGCTCACTCCGACCGAGAACTTCTCTCCCGGAGCTAGGCCCCTCCTCTCCCAGTACAGAGCGAGTCTGCCATCCATCGACAGCAGGTTGTCGTAGTCGGGTGTGTTCCTCACTTCCTCGGGCTTGACTCCCTCTGGAAGCGCGACCATGACTCTCAAGTCCTCGACCGGCGCCTCGTCGAACCAGGAGGGGACGAAGACGAGGCCGACGTTCCCCGGGTTCGTCTCGTCTTTGTAGATGAACTTCGGCACCACGACCGTGAAGACGTACGTCCTAGATTCGCCGGCGAGTATCGGAACCGTCGGGTGGAACTCAACCGCGTAGTAGTCCCCCTCCTCTATCTCGTCGAAGTCTGGCTCTGCTCCAGTCTCGAGCTCCTCGGCGTACACGACCTCGAAGCCGGGGGCTGGCATGCCGACCCTGAAGAACCTCCTGATTGCTCCCTCGTCTACCGCGACGGTGATATTGTACGTGAGGGTAACCGAGCCGTCCTTGTTGACTTCTAGAACCACCCACTCCTTCTCGATTCTGTAGCTGAGGGTCTGGGCGTCCGCCGCTACCGCAAGTTGGGGGACGAGGAGTAGAGCGACGAAGAGAGCTGACGCAGCCTTAGACATCGCCAAACTAGACATACTGTCTGCTGGCTAAAAAATGGTTGTTGGTTCAGTGAGCAGAGTGGCTGGATTCTACCCTCGACTGGTCGGGAACCAACTTCTTGACCACTCTCCTGCTGGCCTTGTTGATTAGGTAGGCCACGGCGAACATGCCGATGATCGAGAGGGGAGACGAGAGCGAGATCCGCATCTGGCCTATCGTCGACATGGTCGCTAGGAGGCCTTGGAGCACGTTCATGACTGGAGCGAGAGCAAGGTATGTGAATATCAGCCTCAGAGCGAGAATTAGGGAGGCCACGCCCTTCGCGAACTCCTTGATTATCTCTCGCTCAAAGTATGTGTAGGTGTGCTGGAGCGTCGAGATGAAGATGCCCATGGAGACGATGGTCAGCGCGAACTGAATCAGCGTCGCCTCGCTCGGAAGGAGCTTAGACACGCTCAGAAGCAGGTAGATTACTACCAGCTGGAACAGCGAGCCGTACATCCACCTCCGGAACTCTAAGTCCTGCACGACCCTGTCCGCGCCCTCGCTCAGATCTTGCAGGCTCTCCCTGAGGAACCCCGGCAGCCTAGAGATAAACCCCTGCGCCAGCTTGTGGACCCTGTTGGCGATCTCGGAGACTAGGGTCAGGTTGAACGCGTAGGCGAACATGGCGGCCAGCGCTACTACTGTGGGCAGCTGGCTGACGAAGCCCGCTATAGCTATGAGGCCGAACTCCCCCGTGTTGGCTAGCACCATCGCCATCTCAGCCGCGTCCAGTAGGTCAAATCCAGCCAGGATTGCCGAAGAGAACAGGATGAGGCCCCTCAGCAGGTAGGCCAGCCCTGCGAGCGCCAAGCCGAAGCCGGCGGCCCTCAGAAAGGTCTCCAAATCTACGGGCGCCGTAACGTAGAACGGAAAGGATGAGACGAAGCCCAGCAGAGCGAGCATGAGGTACCCCTCAATGTAGTGGTAGGTCTCCTTGTCGAAGCCCCTGAGGGAGAGCATTATGCTCCCTATGAATACCGGAATGGCTTCAGGCAGGTGTAGGCTGTGGCCGAGGGATATCAGCAGGAACAGGTACAGAAGAGTGGTCAGAACTCTGGCGTCAATCCTGTCGGTAGCCTTGAGGAACCTGTCGAAGGGCTCGGCCGCGAGGTACAGCACGGGAACCAGAAGAGCGGTTATGGCGATGAGGTCTACGATCTGGCCCCTGATCACGGATACGCTCCTCCCTGCGAACAGGCCAAACGATACCAGAGAGACCGCGAGGGCATCCTCCAGCACGGACAGGGCTATTCCAAAGTTCGCTAGTCTCTCCTTACCCAGCTTCTTCAGCTCCAACACGAAGTACTCGTTGGAGGCAACCATCAGCGCCACTATTACGAGGGGAGCGTGCCCTTCAAAGGCTGACAGCAGCACGTAGAGCAAGCTCAGGAGTATCGCCGCCTCTATCGTGAACATGATGAATAGCCTCTCCTTCTCCGCCAGGAATGTCTGCATGTCTAGCTCCAAGCCGGCGATGAAGACTATGAGCGCCGCAGCCAGGGGGGCGGTGTTCAGGAGGCTCTCGTGTGCCCTCAATCCAAAAAGGAGGGATATCAGGGAGGCGAACATTACGGCTGGGAGTATCACGACGGCCCTCCTCTTGGCGTAGATCAGGGCCAGCAGCGAGGCTACGCCCAGGTGGATGATGGGTCCCTGCTCCCTGACGAGCTCTGTCAGGCTCAGCATCGAGCGCGCCTGTTAGACCGGTGTTAAAAATGTGGATTGGGTAAATACTTGAGAACCGCCATGAGTTGGGTGGGTCTGCCCGGGTATGACTGCGGGCTATGCGGAGCCCCCTCCTGCACTTCAGCCGCCAGGCTCATGGAGGCCAGGAAGCTCTCAAAAGACGCGTGCCCCTTCGCCACGGTTCACATAGCTCAGGCTTGGATAGCTCAGCCCTCTCCAGTGAGGGTGGTAAAGCCGTGCCCTTCTAGGCCCACGCTGGCTGAGGTCGTGCTCGTGGTGACCCCCCCAGAGAGCGAGTTCAGACCCCTCGACCCAGACGTGCTTCAGCTCTCCCTTCCGAGCCTCGGATTCAGGGTCAGGTCGGCTCTCAGGGGCCAGATGGTCATTGGAGAGAGGGATGACCTCAGGGTCAACGCTTTCATAACGGGGAAGATAACCCTCAGATCCGAGCAGGGCGCCGAGAGAGCGAGGTCGGAGGTCCCTCGGCTGCTCAGAGCGATAGCTCCCGCCCTCGTCTGCCAGGCCATGGGCTTATCTGAGGCCGAGGTCGCGGCAGGCTGCGCTGGGCCAGACCACAGGCTCCTCTGCAGAACCGCCGAGGTATTCTCCGAGGCGGAGATTGCGGTGAGGGGAGTACCAGCCAAAAAGGCGCTGGAGGAGAGGGGCGACGTGATGGAGTCGCTGAGGTCCATGGCGTCGCTTGACGAGAGCGACGCCGAAGGAGCCCTAGAAGTCGGGCTCTCCCTCCTGCTCGAGGGTGACACGCTGGGTCTGTGGCTCTTCGGCGTGGCGCTAGAGGTCCTCAGGGCCCTGAAGAACGATCCCGGCAGGAACTACTGCGAGAACTTGGCTGCGGTGCTGAAGGGGCGCGATGTGCCGAGGGGCGACCTAAAGGAGGCTGCTGACGCGAGGGAGAGAGACAGAGTGAGGCCTGCCCTCGCAGCCTTACACCTGATTGATGCGATGGATGTCGCAATTTGACGAGCGCCGATAATTAGAGCGATGCATCGGCGCACAGGTCGCGAACTCGTTTATAGCTCTCGGGCGTAGTGATGTCGAGATGCGTCGACTTGGGCTAGTTCGCCCTCTCCTCCTGCTATGCCTGCTCACGATCCCAACTTCCCTCCTGACCGCTGGGGACTCCGCCGCCTGCGGTATGCACGAGTTCCCGGAGGGGGTCGGGCTATGGTTTACCCTCACTACCCCGTCTGCCTACCCGCCCTTCTCCGAGGCTTACCCCGATCAGCTGGCTTACCCGCTCGACGACGAGCTGGTCGAGCCAGACTACCTGCTCGTACCCAGGGGTCTCGTGATAGAGGAGGAGGTCATCTACACGTGCCCTGTCTGCCCAGACCTGGGGGCTAAGACTTGCAAGTTCCCGAGCGTCTTGTACAGCCTCGGCGCAAAGA
>DRBY01000029.1 GCA_011042755.1 Thermoproteota archaeon
TCCGAGATCAGGTGAGAGATCCCAAACCGGTTTCCCGTCTCCTCGTCTGACACCAGAGCGAGGCCGAGCGTAAGCTTTGGCTTAACCCCTAGCTCTAGCAGGGCCTTGGCGGCGTATATCGAGGACACGATGCCCTGCCCGTCGTCTTCCGATCCCCTGCCGTATATCCTTCCGTCCCTCACGACGGGCTTGAACGGGTCGCTCTCCCAAAGCGATAGGTCGCCGGGAGGCACCACGTCCATGTGGCTCACTATCCAGACGGTCTTGCGCTCTTCCCCCCTGAGCCTAGCCACGATATTTGGCCTCACGCCGGACGGAACCCTGTCGTCTCTGGCGTCGTGTCTCTCGATCTCGTCCACTCCAATCCGCCTAAGCAGCCCTTCGAGGAATTCCGCCTTAGCCAGTTCTCCCTCTCCTCCGTTCTCCGGCCCTATACCGCCTAGCGGGATCAGCTCCAGCATTGTGGAGACCATCTCGTCCCTGAGGGACTCTACCTTAGCGACAACCTCGTCGAGCACGTGGCTGGCGTTACTGGTACACGCTTTAACGTCAGCGCCCCAGCGTTTTCCCTAACGAGTCAGTGAGCTCTAATAGCGGCCGTCGCTCCGATCTGTACGCCTAGAACAAGGAAGAGCATTGATATCCCGCAGAAGACGAGGACGTAGGGCAGAGGGCCGACTACGTCTGCAAGCCTCCGGTAGTACCTGACCTCCCCGAGAGACAGCTCGAGCCTACGCACTCTTACGCTGAGTTTCTTCCCCTCTATCCTAAGCTCCAGCGCACGTTGAGGCCCGGAGCTGACGCTCTTAACCTCACTGTCGGCTTGAGTCCAACACTCCACACCAATGTGGATCTCCAGAGTGAGGTTCCTTGCGAAGAGATAGCTTGGAGGAGCAATGTCTGAGAAGAACTTGGCGCTCACCCCGAAGTCCTCCGGCCCGAGGTCGAGGAAATCCTGGCTCGACCCACGGAGGAGGATTGACTCTGCGTGGAACACGTGGTCCTCTCCCGCCCAGATCCTATAGACCGCGTTCAGCCTGCACACAGGCGAAGCGCTGTAGGCGGGCAGCTCCGGAGTTGTGAGCCAAGAGATCATGAGCATGAGGTCGTCTGGCCTCTCCTCAAGTTCCGCCTCGGCGTAGACGATCCCATCCCTCTGCTCTACATGGATCCCTGGACACGGGGGAGATCTCCACTCGCGTAAGCTGTCCTCCATCAGGAGGTCCGGTCCCTCGCAGTAGTATCCCTCTCCGAGGTAGATCAGTACGGGGGAGACGCTGAGCTGGAGCTCAGGCTCGAGTTCTCTGGGAATCGCGACTGGCGTCAGAGAAATCGCGAATGAGAGGATCATCAAGACCATCGCGACGATAAGTACCCTCCTCTGCAGCTTCAGCACTCTGGCTGGAATCGATGACGCTCCCTCCACACCCTCCACCAGCCGGAGGGCCTTCTTGCCCAAGCCCGTGAGTCTGTACCCTTCGCCCTCCTTCGAGACGAGACCGCTCATCCGACCCAGGTGATAGCTGAGGTGACTGCTGTCCACGCCCAGCGCTCTCTGCAGCTCTGAGAAGCCCTTTGGTCCCTCTCCCAAGAGCCTGAGGAGCTTCCTCCTGAGAGTGTGCTTTAGGCATTCGAAGATCGTCTCGTAGGGGTCTCGCTCGGCCTCACTCATCTAGGGTGGTATGCCTCGCCTCGATTATAGAGTTAGGACGTTTGGGTTACTTTACCTTCGAGTAAAGCAGCGCTGACCTTGTCGTCGAGGGGTCGTGAAGAAGAGGCTTAAAGTTAGGCGAGTGAATCTGCCGCTGTACCAAGTCCCCACCTGCACGGAATCAGGCAGCCAGGCTATCTGAAGTAAGGGTGTCTCATAAGGAGCCCACCTCGCAATCCCGTGCGCGTTAACGCTGCTTCTCATATCCCCAAGAACCTTCGCGCGTTGTCTCTGACGAGGGCCGCCACGACATCCACATTCACGCCGAGACTCACCAAGTGATGGGCCGCCTTCATGACGGCCAGCGGGTCCGACTCCTCCCTGCCGCAGTCGCTGTTGACCACCATCCACAGGACCCTGTCCTCGTCGGTCTTGAGGGCTTCTGCCACTTGATCCTCGGTTAGCTTCCCAGGTTGGACCGTGAGGCCCACGTAGTAACCCCTGGGAACCTGCCTAATCAGATCTGGCGTTAGGTGGTCTATCAAGATCCTCTCGGGCGGAAGCCTAGACTCTGCCAGCAGCCTGAGGGCGAGCCTCAAAGCTGGCTCCTTGTTGGCTCTGGGAGTGTGCACCACCGCGGGCTTGTCGAGCCTGTCTGCTATCTCCAGCTGCCTGACGAAGAATTCCTTCTCGACCTCCAGTCCGGCCTCTATGCCGACCTCCCCCAGCACGTTGGCTTCCGGTAGAAACTCCTCGACGTACGCCAGGGCTTCCGACTTCCCCGCCTTGGGTATGTTCCTGGGATGCACTCCCACGCCTATTATCGGCCTCAGGCCGGCCTTCCTCAGCCTCTCGCTCTCTCCATCCACCAGCCACGTGAAGAGATCTCTGAGCGTCGAGGAGGAGCTGGGCCTCACTGGGATATAGGAGAGACAAGCGGCAGCCTGGTAGCTGGCCTCAACCAGCATCTTGAGCGTGGCGAAGTTGCTAAACTGGTGATGGGAGTGCGGATCCACGTAAGTCGGAAGCGCCGTCCCAAACATCTGGTTGGCCTATCTACCTCTTGATGTAGAAATGCGTTTCGGGCCCATAGCGGGACCAAAGTTCCGATCTCAGCTCTCTAACTCTTCGGGCTTCTTAGAGCTGTACTTCTTTATGACTTCGTAGAAGTTGTCTCTGACCGGCTTGTAGGCCCTCTCGAAGAACAGCCTTTGGCTCAGCAGCACGTCCCTCGGGAAGGTCGACAGGTAGTTCAAGGCAGCCCTCCAGGCAACCTCGTAGGGCACGGCGGAGCTTATTCTGGCGGCTATCTGCCTGTCGTAGTCTTCCGGCCTCTGGACCTGGTCTCCGATAGCGAAGTAGCCTGTGTCGGAGAGATAGGCAACCTCGTCGCCCAGCGACTCGACCTTGGGCTTCTCCTCCCTCTCCTCCTCGGCCTCGAAGAGCGTCCTCTGCCTGGCCCTAGCCGCAGCAGCCCTGCCAACCCTGCCCTTGGTTCTCTTGGCCCACGCGTAGAATATGGCTCTGTTGAGCCCGAATGACTTGGCCTTCTCGAGGTCTCCCTTGACGAGATAGTACCTGGCCGCCTGGAGGAGCCCCATCACCTGGAACCTGCCTATCTTGACCGCTCTGGGCGCAGCAACTCTCTTGGGCTTAGCCTCGACCTTTCTCGGAGGAGCGGGAGCTCCCACTCTCGTCCTAACCGCTCCCTCGACCCTGGCGCCAAAGTACCCTCCGACCTCCGCCAGGGCCCTCTTCGCCAGCTCGTCGGCCTCTCCCACCTCGTGCTCCCTCCAAGCTGGATTGTGCCTGAACTCGCTTGGCTTGAGCCACTCGGGGGTGAATTCATCGAGCTCGTCTGGCTTGAAGCAGACGGCGACTACGTCCAGGCTCCTGTGGAGGGACAGAGGCGCCGTGAAGACCCTCTTCATGTCCATGTCGTTCTCCACGGCCAGCGGTCTCTCCTCGCAGGGAGACTGCCTGGCCAGCTCTGCGACCCTGTCCTCCACGCGCCTGAGGGTATACTCAACCACGGAGTACGCCAAATCCAGCGGGTGGTGCTCTCTCCTCAGCTCATCGGAGAAGGCTCCCTCGTGCAGGTGGACGTGACAGCCCCTGCCCGACCACTTCAGGTAGACAGACTTGACGACGCCGTGCCTCTCCAGCTCGTCTACTATGAGCCTTGCAGCCTCTATCGTCAGCCTCCAGGCCTCCAGCTCGTTGTCTATGTCCCACACCGCCGTGGTGGCGTACACGTTGCTGGGATCGTCCACATCGCTCCTAGACTCCAGCTTCGCGTACAGGTTGGCCGTGGCGTAGATAGCCCTGGGCCTCGCGAA
>DRBY01000067.1 GCA_011042755.1 Thermoproteota archaeon
CCACCTGATAGCCAGAAGAGTCTTTGATGCACTTACCTCCGAACCGAGCGATCTCGCCGCTCGGGAGCACGACCTCTAACCCCAGCACGAAGTCCCTCACGGCCCCGTACTTGACGGCTCTGGCCCCGCTTGCGTTGGTTGCGACAGCGCCTCCAAGCGTGCAGACTCTAGAGCTGGCGGGCGCTGGCGGAAAGACGAAGCCCTTGGGTTCCAGAACCGCGTTGAGGTCGTCGTAGACTACTCCCGGTTCCACGACAACGTAGCGGTCCTCTAGGTTCACTTCCTTGATCCTGCTCATCTTCACCATGTCCAGCACTATCCCACCCAGTATCGGCGTGGCCTGACCGGCGAGGCTCGTGGCGGCGCCTCGCGGGACCACAGGCACTTCAAGCTCGTTTGCCAGCTTAACTATGCGAGATACCTCCTCAGTGGACTCTGGCCTGACTACCACATCTGGCACGAAGTGGTGGGCAGACGCGTCGAAGGAGTACGAGTAGAGCTGTATCGGATCTGCCGTGATGTCTTCTTCTCCAACAACTTCTGCAAGGGCTCGGTAGAGCGAATCGCGAGAGATCGGTGATATGGCTCTCACCACACCCCACCCCGGAGATCCTGTATAAGTTCGGTGGCCCCCCTGCGCGAGCTAGGAGAATCCCCTCCAGGGAGGGCCAACGGGGGTGAACTTTTTCCTGATCCTAAATTTCATTTCGCGCTCGGTGGTGTGCGGTGGAGCAATCTGAACCTCAACCCATTCTCAGGCTCAGGCCTGGAGATGCGTCAAAGTACGCTCTCCTCCCCGGAGATCCGGGGAGAGTCAAGAGGATTGCTAGCCGGCTGGAGTCCGCTAGGAGAGTTGCGGAAAACAGGGAGTTCATCACATATAGGGGGGACTACAAGGGGGTGGACATCACGGTGGTCTCGACGGGAGTGGGGTGCCCTGGCGCCTCGATAGTCGTCGACGAACTAAACAACCTCGGAGTCGAGGTAATAATAAGAGTGGGAACGACTGGAGGGCTGCAGCCCGACGTCAGGCCTGGAGATCTGGTTATTGCAACTGGCGCGGTCAGGGGGGATTGCGCGAGCAGGTACTACGCTCCCCTCTCATACCCCGCGGTAGCCGACTTCTGGGTGGTGAAGGCGCTCGTAGAGGCTGCTGACTCTCTGGGCGTGGCGAAGAAGCATGTAGGAGTGGTGTGGACCTGCGATTCCTTCTACATGCAGAGGAGACTGGTTGATCGATATGTGAAGCTACGCTGCCTGAGCGTTGAGATGGAGACCGCGTGTATATTGACCCTCTCCTCCGCTTACGGCATCAGGGCTGGATCCGTCTTGGCCGTGGACGGGAACCTCATAACCGGCGAGAAGTACGACCCATGGAGCCCCGAGGCCCAGCGGGGCATAGACAACGCTATAGATACGGCGCTGGAAGCCCTTCTGCTGCTTGAAAAGTGGAAAAAAGAGGGGAAGATAAGGAGCGTCCGAGGATAGCTCACTCGGCTAGCCTGTCCTTCCAGTAGAGGCCGCTGGCCTTTATCCTGCCCCACAGCGGCTTGACGACGAGCGGTCCCAGTATTCCCTGAGCTATGAGGTTATTGAAGAACACGTTTCCGAAGAACAGAGTCCAGATGACCTCGGGAGGCAGGAGTTCCAGCAGGTCCAGGAAGAAGGATATCGTGAACGCCACGACCAAGCCGTTGATTATCACGCCCCACAGGTAGTAGTCGACGAGGGCCTTAGCCGAGCTCAGGGAGGGATCCTTGACCAGCTTGTAGATCATGTAGGCGCTCATGAAGTTGGCGAGGAATCCTGCAGTGCTGCCCAGGCCTAGGTAGCCGCCGAAAGCGTCAGCTATCAGGTTCCCGAGGGCCGCGCCGAAGCACCCTGGAAGGCCGAAGAAGAGTCCGAGAACTGGGACTAGGGCGTTTCCCGGTCTGAACCATGTGTACCCTGGGATCACGGGTATACCGGCGGTGGCCGTCAGGGCTCCGCCGTAGAGCGCGGCGCCCATAGCCATCAGGGCCAAGTCGGTAGAGTCCCAGCGGTACCTGTTCCTGACGATCTTTCCTCCCTCGATCGTGAATCCGAAGAGCTCCAAGAAGAAGAAGAACGTGGTGATAGCAAAGGCTATCGCTCCTATCGAGAACATCGTAGTCCTTCCTAGGAGTTCTAGAACCTTCCGGAAGATTTCCATAATTATATCTGCCAATCCGGGCACGCTACATCACCCCCTCCTCTTGAAGTACATGACTCCTGCCACGATGCCAAAGAGGAAGATTAGCAGGCCCACGACGTTGATGATGAGCCCTGTGCCAGAGCCAGCTGACAGTCCTAGCGAGCCAAGAAGCTTGGATATCCCTACAGCCAGCGCCGCCACGACCACTATTATCAACACTATAAGACCTAGCGCCTTTGCGGACATATTCACCGCCCCTAGACGGCTTGGGAGTGGTTCTAGGGCCCTAACTGATAAATTAAAAGACGACGCTCAAGTGAGCCTGGGCGCTGGAACTTGCCGGACTACGCAGTGGTTATAGAGGATCTGTGGTACTCCTACCCAGCTAGCAAGGAGCCTGTGCTAAAAGGAATCAACCTGAAGATCAGAGAGGGCGAATTCTTAGCCATAATGGGCAGAACTGGCGCAGGAAAGACCACGCTCTGCCTCACTCTCAACGGGATAATCCCGCATGTGATGCTCGGAAAGAAGAAAGGAAAGGTACGGATTTACGACAGAGACACGGACGAGTACACAGTTCCAGAAATGGTTGACTTGGTGGGGATGGTCTTCCAGGACCCAGAGGCGCAGATAATCGGGATGACCGTTGAGAGCGACGTGGCTTTTGGGCCGGAGAACTTAGGGCTGAGCGAGGAGGAGATCCATAGGAGGATAGAGCGCTCACTCGAGATAGTGAGGCTGAAGGGATTCGAGGAGAGGTTTCCATTCACGCTGTCTGGTGGGCAGAAGCAGAGGCTCGCAATTGCCTCCACTCTGGCGCTAGAGCCCAAGGTGCTGGTTCTCGACGAGCCAACCTCAGAACTCGACCCTGTCGGCAAGGAAGAGGTCTTCAAGGTAATCGACGAGATGAAAGAAAAGCTCAATCTGACTATAATCATGGTCAGCCACGACTCTGAGCGTGTAGCCAGCTTCGCCGACAGGGTTGTCGTACTAGACAACGGCGAGATCGTGATGGAGGGTCCCCCAGAAGATGTCTTCATAAGGAGAGAGGAGCTGCTCACTCACGGAGTTCGTCCTCCAGAAGTAGTGGAGCTGGAGGCCAGGTTGAGGGAGAAAGGCATCAGCGTGGAGCCAACTCTCGACGTGAACGAGATGGTCTCTCGACTGGCGATGCTCCTCGAGAAGAGAGGAGTTCCGAGCCTGCCACAGAGGGCTGCCCAAGTGAGCGGCTCTGGGAGCGCGGAGGAATCTGAGGAGGAGCTTGTGATAAAGGTCGAGGGGCTCTGGCACATCTACCCAGGCGGCGTCGAGGCCCTCAAGGGCATAGATCTAGAGATCAGGAGGGGAGAGTTCGTGGCGCTGATAGGCCAGAACGGCTCTGGTAAGACCACGCTGGTGAAGCATTTCAACGGACTCCTCAAGCCCACGAAGGGGGTGGTCTACGTGAAGGGCATAGACACGAGAACCGCCACGGTCGCTGAACTCGCCAGACACGTTGGGTATGTGTTCCAGAACCCGGACCACCAGCTCTTCGCCGAGACAGTTAGAGAGGAAATCATGTTCGGCCTAGTGAACCTCGGGGTGCCTGAGGGGGAGAGAGAGGAGAGGATGAAGATGGCCCTGAAGGCCGTTGGGCTCGAGGGATTTGAGGACTCCTACGTGTTCTCTCTGGGGAAGGGCCAGAGGCAGAAGCTGGCAACGGCCTCAGTGATGGC
>DRBY01000019.1 GCA_011042755.1 Thermoproteota archaeon
ACCATGTAGCTCAACATGTCAAGGAAGGCATTCCTGCTCTTGAAGGAGCCTCCGAACAAAGCCTTGAAGAACACTATCGGGCTGTATCCCGCCAAGATCACGAGCACCGTGCCGACGAGCACACCTATCAACACGGATAGGGCGGATTCTGCCATAGGTTTTGCATACTCTCTCAGATCTATCCTCATCGGCTCACCCTCCCCTTGATCTCCTCTAACTTGACTCCGCCCATCATGAGGCCGATCTCCTCTATTGTGACCTCCTCAGGCCTGACGATGCCCATTAGCTGGCCTTCATACATCACGCCGACCCTGTCGCTGAGCATGAGGACCTCGTCGAGGTCTGCCGACACGAGGAGGACGGCCCTCCCCTCATCCCGCATTGCAAGTAGAGTCTTCCTGATGTACTCCGTAGCGGCCACGTCAAGACCTCTGGTGGGCTGGGCGGCCACCACCACCTTTGGATCCTTCATTATCTCACGACCGACGATCAACTTCTGCTGGTTTCCACCGCTTAGGCTCGACGCCAGCGCGTCTATGCCCGGAGTGTCTATCTCAAACCGATCCACGACCTTCTTGGCCCAGTCTCTGACCACCTTCTCCTGCAGAACGCCCCACTTATTCATGAATGGCGGCAGCCTCTGCAGCCCAAGAATGGAGTTCTCCACAACCGTGAAGTCAAGAATAATGCCTCTCTTGTGCCTGTCTTCTGGGATGTGTCCCAACCCCATGGCATAGAGTTCGTGGGGCTTTGCCCCTGTCACGTCCTTTCCAGCCAGCAGGACTCTACCCCTCTCTGGCTTCCTAAGCCCTGTAATTGCCTCTACCATCTCGGTCTGCCCGTTGCCCTCCACCCCCGCTATGCCGAAGATCTCCCCAGCCTTGACCTCGAATGAAACTCCCTTGACCGCGTAGTCTCCCTTATCGTCCCTGACCCAGAGGTCCTCCACGACGAGCTGAGGCGCCTCGGGCTCTCTCGGCCTCTTCTCAAGCTTGAAGAGCACCTTTCTGCCTACCATCATCCTTGCAAGGTCCTCCATCGTAACTTCTTCCGTGTTGACCGTCCCGACTACCTTTCCCCTCCTGAGCACCGTGACCCTGTCCGTGATCGCCTTCACCTCTCTGAGTTTGTGTGTGATGAACACGATGGTCTTCCCCTCATCCCTCATCCTCTTGAGGAATGCGAACAGCTCTTCTACCTCGATTGGAGTGAGGACGGCGGTGGGCTCGTCGAGTATCAAGATCTCGGCGTTTCTGTACAGCATCTTGAGAATCTCTATCCTCTGCCTCTCTCCCGTGGACAGCGTCTCGACCGGGACATCTAGGTCAACGTGGAGGCCGGTCTGATCCATCAGCTCCTCGACTCTGGCCCTCGCGGCCTCAACGTTCACGACGCCAGCCGTCTTCACGGGCTCGTCGCCGAGAACGATGTTCTCAAGAGCGGTGAAGACTGGGATCAGGGTGAAGTGCTGGTGAACCATACCTATGCCCAGCGCCATGGCGTCTCTGGGGCTCCTGATGTCTACCTTCTTGCCTCTGACGTAGATCTCGCCAGCCGTTGGACTCCTGGTTCCATAGAGGATCTCCATGAGCGTCGTCTTACCGGCACCGTTCTCTCCTAGGAGTCCGTGAATCTCCCCCTCTCGGACGGCGAAGTCCACCCCCTTCAAGGCCACGGTCCCGCCGGGGTAGATCTTCACCATCCCCTTCATTTCAAAGGCGTACTCTGTCAAGGCTCGATCACCGTCCACCGATGCGAACAAGCGGCTCCGAAAGGAGAGGTAATAAAAAGAGGGGGGAGGGTTAACTCAGCCTCCCAGGACTCCGACGCCGTACTTCTCTCTGATGGCCTGTATCTCTTCAGGCGAGTCGGTGGTTGGAACCTGAATCTCGCCCGCGATGATCTTCTGCTTCACCTCCTCGATGGTGTTCCAGACCTCCTCCGGGTACATGGCCCTCATCTGCTGCCACTTGGCTATGATGTTCTCCGGCGTGTCGGGGAGTTCGGTGCCCATCTCCTGGGCTATCTGCATGAAGGCCTGCAGCTCCTCGAGGCCGCTGATGCCAACGCCGCCCTCCTTTATACCGTAGAAGATCGGGCCTCCGGTGAAGTTGCCGTAGACCACGTCCCTTATGGCGAAGTAGACTCCGTTGTCAACTCTCTTCATCATGCTGGCTATGACGTGGCCTGGGTACATCCAGTCCTGGCAGCTGTCGACGCCTATGGCGAAGGGCGGTCCGAACTCCTTGCCGTGAGCGACGTTGTAGTCGTGAACGGCGTCAAGCACACCCAGCCCGGTCAGGCCGGCAACGTTGTAAAGCACATCGGCTCCCTGGGCAAGCATGCCCTCAGACACCTGCTTGCCGAGAGCTCTGTCTATGAAGCTCCCGGTGTACTTGTAGATGATCTGGATGTCCTTCCCGGTGAGGTTCTCCACGTAGTTGACGCCCCAGTAGAATCCAGCCTCGAAGTGGTAGAGTACGGGGATCTCCATACCCAGCACGACGCCTACCTTGTTGCTCTCAGTCACGTAGGCGGCGAGTATGCCCACGAGGGCGGAGCCCTCGTTCTCCTTGCACAGGATGCCCCTCACGTTCGGGTCGTGCGTCATCGAGTCGACTATGGCGAAATACTGGTTGGGGTACTCATCAGCCACCTGGTCGATGGCGTCGTTCAGCAGGAAGCCGACGCCGATTATCAGGTCATATTCGCCGCTACCCGCCAGCTCCCTGAGCCTGGGGATGTAGTCAGCCTCAGATCGAGGCTGGACGTAGGTCACCTCAACGCCGAAATCTCTCTTAGCCCTCTCAGCCCCCATCCAAGCCATGTCGTTGAAGCCTAGGTCTCCCCTGCCTCCGATGTCGAACATCACGGCAACTTTGACTTTCTTGGGCGGCGGAGTCGTCTCAGGAGGAGCCGTAGTCTCGGGCGGGGCCGTGGTCGTGGGTGCGGCAGTCGTGGTGGGGGCCGGAGTTGGAGTAGGTTTTGGTCGCGTTGCATACCATGCGCCGATAGCTACTATGAGTAGAACCACCACTAGAATGCCGATAATCTGGCTCTTGCTCATGCTCACACCTGAGGAGTGGTCTGACAGGGACTGTAATAAAATAATCCTCCTAATCCTGTCTCTAAACTCGACGCTCTGTGTGGCTATCGTGGGTTAGCGCGGCGCTAACTTTATCTCCCTCGTCGCCGCCGCGCTGACATGAGATCGGGCGTGATGGAGAAGCTTACTTCGAGAGACTCAAAGTACCTCAGAGTGCTGAGAGATTCCCCAGAGCCGCTTACCCCATCCAGGTTGGCCAAGATTTTCGGAGTCAAGCTGCCTACGGTTCTATCTGAGCTGAAGAGGCTGGAGAAATTGAACTTGATAGAGTACAGCAGAGCTTCTGGCGTTAGGCTGACTCCGCTCGGGGAAGAGGTATCCGACGAGCTGATATGGCGGCACAGGGTGATGGAGACCTTCTTCTGCAGCGAGTTGGGTTTAGATCTGGAGGTTGCTTGCGAGGCGGCCTCCAAGGTTGAGGTGCTCCTGCCCCTCTGCGTCTTCGCGAGCATGTGTGAGAAGCTAGGTCACCCCAGCTCGTGCCCCCACGGGAGGCCCATCCCTCACAGGGGGAGGTGGTGCCCGTGAGGAGCTTGAGCCTGGCCCTAGTGGCTGCGCTCACAATTTCGCTGTACGTCCTCCCGGTTGCGAGCAGCGGCGACAAACCGCTGGTTCTGGTGAGCTTAGAGCCCCTGGCCTCGATAGTGAGGGAGGTCGTCTTAGACCGGGCCGATGTCTTCGTGGTGGTCCCCGAGGGGGCCGAGCCGCACACGTACCAGGCGCCGCCAGAGGTTCTTGAGGTAGCTAAGAA
>DRBY01000115.1 GCA_011042755.1 Thermoproteota archaeon
CAGCCTCCTCCGACGACAACTCCGCCCAGCCCTCCGCCGCCTCCCTTCGACTACATCCTCTCCCCATCGCCAGCCGACATGGAGGCGGCCTTGGCTCTCTCCCAAGCCTACGGAGCGTCGATAGTCGCGACACCCCCTGAGGAGGGCAATTACGTAATCCTGGGAGGGCCATTTGCCCACGAACTCGGAGCCGAGGCGGCCAGCAGGGGCAGGATATTCTTCACCAAGGAGTCGGGAGGCGTCATCAGAATGAGAGTAGCCTCGATAGACGCGACGTGGGAGGTGAACGGCTCAGACTGGGGCAGAAAGGACTACGCGGTCGTCTTCTCATACCTCGAGGAGGGAGGAGACAGGGTGTTTGCGGTCATGGGGTGCACTAGGTACGGAACCAAGGCAGGGGCCCTGTGGCTGACAGAGCACGTGTCACGGGTCATTGGAGGCTACGGCTCCGTGCTGGAGTGGGTTGACTATGACGGAGACGGCGAGGCGGAGGCTGGGGAGGTGAGGCAGATCGCTCGGTTTCCCGTGAGCGGCTAGCCTCAAGACAGGACTTCTATCATCGCCTTGGTGACCTCTTCGGGCCTCTCCAGCATCAGATCGTGCCCGGCCCCTGGGATCAGTATGAATCTAGCCCCCACCAAGCGAGAAAACCTCTCTAGCTTCGCCGGATCGTTGATCCTGTCGGCTGAGCCAACGATTATCGTAGTCCTGTCAGGAGGGAGGTGCGAGGGTAGCCTCGATCCCGAGTTCTGCAAGAGCACCTCCATGAGCGCGGCGGGCGGGGCTTTAGCCGACTCTCGCCTGACGAACTCCATGAGCTCAGTAGTGGGCTGAGCGAACATCTTCGGCGTTATAGTCTTCCTAGACAGCGGCCTGATAGCCAGCAGGAATCTCATGAGCGCGATTTCTGGCTTGGTCGGCATCCTCAGCGGCGGTGAGAGTAGGATCAGGCTCCTGCATCCCACCTCTAGAGCCGCGAGCGAGGCCACGATGCTCCCGAAGCTGTGACCGACGATCGCGGGATCCCTGATTCCTAAGTGGAGGCATAGCTCAACCACGTCTCTGGCCATGCGGCGTGCTGTGTAATCTGCTGGAAGGGGCTTTTCTGAGTCTCCGTGGCCTCTCAGATCGAGGGCCACAACCCTATACCTCTCGGCCAGTTCGGGAATCTGGTGCTTCCAGAACAGTCTTGAGGCTGCCCAGCCGTGGATGAGGATGAGGGCCTCGCCCGCGCCGAACTCTGCAAAAGATATCCTTACGCCATCGCTCGTTACGAAGCTCTTAGATCTCGCAGACTCACTCAAGCTCAATTCCCCGCCATCCTACCCACCACTCGCTTATCAAGGGAACCAGAAGCCTCACGCGCCGGGGAAATCACGACAGAGTGTGCATTCATGCTGGCGGCTCAAAACAAGTGCGAGATCAATCGCACCTTTCGAACACCGTTTATATCCCCGTTTTCGCAGTTTGCACACGTGCGGATCGGAGTAAGGGTCTTCGGTATCGCCCTGGTCGTCATTACGCTCCTCTCGCTCATTGGACCTCAGGTCAATCCCGCTCTGGCTTGTCCTCCAACGGGGGGCTACGTTGGACAGGTATTTGAGCAGGGCATCGATCTCGCCGAGGCGGAGGCTCTCGCGAGATCGGCCGGGCTGAGCGTCGGCAGGACCCAGCTAGACTTCCCCTACGCAGAGGGGACGCTCTCTCTGGACGCGCTCTACATCGACCTGGGCGTGTGGCCGAGCGGCAGGCCGTTGAGAGCGTACCTCGTGCCCGGCAAGTCTTACTCCCTCGTGCTGTCTGAAACTTCTGTCTCCCTAGAGCGCGAGTGGCTCAGGCTGGCCGTGGCCGTCTTAGCCTCTGCCGGAATTCTAGATCCCTCGATAGCCGTGTCAGAGCCCAAGGTCAGTCCTAACAACGTCTCTCCACCTCAGGCGGTCGTGGAGTGGGCTAGGCTAGAACTCGGCATGGAACTTGAGGGGCTGGGAATCCTCTGGAGGTGCGGCCCAATCTCCGGCGCTCCCTCGCTGACGCCGGCGTTCGCTGGCAGAGTGGCCGTTGTGGCAAACGAGATCGACGCTAATATCAGCTACCCAACGCTCGAGGCCGCGCTGAAGGAGAGGGGGGTAGAAGTAGAACTGATACCCCCGGATAGGGCACTTGAGGCCCTGCTGGAGTTCCCCGTGGTGATATTCCTCGGAGGGCACAAGGCGTTGAGTACCGGGCCCATAGTCTCTCCCTTCATGGACCTCGACGTGGCGACAGAGCTTGAGACGGGCGACATAGATCACGTCATCCTGAGCTTCAACGTGGGAGGCACGCTTGTGATAGTCCTAGCTGGAAAAGACCGCTGGGGCACTCTCGCAGCCGTCGAAGAGTTCGTAGAGAGCGGTCAGATAGATCGGATAGCCTCGGCTCTAGCGTGTCCCACGGGAGTGTGCGTGAGAATACTCTCCAGCGAGGGAGACTGCCACATAGGGCCCTTGGAGTCCGGGGGCGGGATAGAGGTCGAGGTCAATGGCTCCTACGTCTACGTGACGTTCGTAGAGCTAGGGTCGACCCCGTGCCACTCTCACGCCTTGAAAACCGTGTCGGTGCAGGGCAGAACCATTGAGATCGAGCTAGAGCTGCTGGAGTACCCTGGATTCTGCGTGCAGTGCATAGGAGCCATCAGGACTGTTCTAGAGATCGGACCGCTTGACCCTGGCGAGTGGACCATTCAGGTCAATAACAGCACGATTAGGGTAGTTGTGCCCGCTCAGTAGTGTTAGCGTGAGAAGAATTTGCTGAACCAGCCGTGAAGAGTAGGCTTTGTGAGACTTTCCAGCTCACATCGGCCGCCCCCTCTTTATCCCTGCGATCAGGAGGGTGCGGGTTAGAGAATGCCACCCCCTCAATAGGTGGCATCATTTACGACCTTGATAAGGAGATTCCTCTCTAAATTCCGAATTCCGACCGCGGCATCACTGCTCTGACTCGTAGAAACTCAAAACTGCGTCTATGAGCCCCTTCATAGCCCTGAGCTCAGCCATCCTCATGGACAGAACCTGCCACCCCGCCGGGGTCAGCTGGTAGACCTTCTTCCCCCTGGGATCTCCGGGAACAGGAGCCGACACGACTAGGCCGGAGGCTTCAAGTCTCCTGAGCGTGACGTAAACGAACCCCTCTGGGAGGGGGGAGCCCGTGAACTCCTCTATCTTCCTCTTGATCTCGTAGCCGTGACTTATCCCCTTGGAGATCATCAGCAGCACTAGAATAGGGTAGAGCCCGAAGAGCCCTGGCCCTCGAGCTCCCCACCTCCACCTCCGGCCCATCGAGTGTTCGTCGGAGTCGGCAAGCTATATATACTGCCTATATGGGTTCTAATGATACCCATAGGGGTGATGCCTATGGCCTGGCCGTACTGGGGCTACTACTACGAGTGGCCCTGGTGGTTCTTCTGGACCTGGTTCTGGTGGGGCAGGGGCAGAGGGTGGTGCCGGTTCCTCCTGTTCCCGCTGCTAGCTCAGTACCTCTTCGGCTACTGGGCGCCTCCCGCGCCGTGGGGCTTCTGGCCGTACAGGCCGCCTGCCTCTGAGAGGGAGTATCTCCAGAGGGAGCGCGACTACCTGCGCAGGCAGCTTGAGGAGATCGAGAGACGCCTGAAAGAGCTTGAGGGGAGCTAGAAGCCGGTAGCCCTCTGCCCCACCCTTCTTTTTGGCAGCAACCATTATATTTGCTATGGGTATCAATGATACATATTGGGAGGTGATGCTATGGCCTGGTGGTTCGGATGGGGAGGTTGGGGCTGGGGTAGGAGACGTGGCTGGAGAGGAGGCTTCGGCTGGGGA
>DRBY01000068.1 GCA_011042755.1 Thermoproteota archaeon
CGTGAGGGCAGCCAAGAAGGTCGGGGCGAGGGTAATCGCTATGGTGAATGTCCCGGGCTCGACCCTCACTCGAGAGTCAGACGAGGTCCTCTACATGGGGGCTGGCCCGGAGATCGGTGTGGCCGCGACGAAGACCTATACCTCTCAGGTAGCCACGCTCACCTACCTCACGGCGAGACTAGCCGTCCGAGCGGGGAGAAACGCGAGCCTGGCAGGGCAGATAGTAGAGTGGCTGCCCGAGATACCAAAGATCGTTGACGCCAGGCTGAGGGAGATGGACAGGCTGGCCTCCTCGTATGCGGAGTACCTAGTGAAGCACCACAGCGTCTTCTTCTTGGGCAGGGGTGTCAACCTAGCCACGAGCTTGGAGGGAGCCCTCAAGCTGAAGGAGATCAGCTACATACACGCGGAGGGCTTCCCCGGAGGAGAGTACAAGCATGGCCCGCTGGCCCTCATATCTCAGGACACTCCGGCCGTGGCGATCCTGCCCCAGGAGGAGAGGCTGAGGCGGCTGATGATCGGCAACATAATGGAGGTCAGGGCCAGGGGGGCCAAGGTCGTACTCGTGAGAGCGGACGACTGTGAAGCCCCAGCCGAGATGGAGTTCTTGGCGGCCCCAGAGGGGATACCCGAGGAGTTGACGCCCATACCTTTCATAGTCCCCCTGCAGCTGCTGGCCTACAGGGTGGCCGTCCTGCTGGGCAGGAACCCGGACAAGCCGAGGAACCTGGCGAAGAGCGTGACTGTGATCTGAGTCAATCTTTTTCACGGCGACCGCGGCGCCTGGCTTGGGGTGAGCCCATGCCCGAGATCGAGGAGATAGGGCCCCGCAGGCTTGAGAGGGTCGGCGCCCACAGCCACGTCAGGGGCCTGGGCCTAGACGAGAACATGAGGGCCTTGCCGGTCGCCGACGGCCTCGTGGGTCAGATAAAGGCCAGAGAGGCCGCGGGCTTAGTCGTTCAGATGGCTAAGGAGGGAAAGCTCAGCGGGAAAGCCGTACTGCTGGCGGGGCCTCCGGGCACGGGCAAGACGGCCATAGCCCTGGCGATAGCCAGAGAGCTGGGCGAAGACGTGCCATTCATACAGCTCAGCGGCTCCGAGATCTACAGCGCGGAGAGGAAGAAGACCGAGGTGCTTATGGAGGCGATTAGGAAGGCCATCGGAGTCCGGCTTAGAGACGTCAGGAAGGTCTACGAGGGAGAGGTGACGAGCATAGACATCAAGATGGGTTCCAGCCCCTACAACCCCTTCGTGAAGGTTCCCCAGAGCGCCGTCTTGTCTCTGGCCACGACGGAAGAGGAGAAGACCCTGAAGGTTGGGCCTAACGTCGCTCAGCAGCTCGCGGAGTTCGGAGTTGAAGAGGGCGACGTCATAATGATAGACGCCGAGTCCGGCAGGGTGTCGAGGCTCGGGAGGGTCAGCGGGAGGCGCAGCTACGACGTTGACGCGGTGAGGGTCGTCGAGAGGCCGACTGGCCCGGTGCTCAAGGAGAAGGAGTTCGTCTACACGATGACCCTCGACGACCTAGATCGCCTCTACGCCAGGAGGAGAGGGGGCTCCCTGTTCAGCCTGCTATTCGGGGCCGCGGAGGAGAAGGAGATCGACCCTGAGATAAGAGCTGCCGTGGATCAGCAGGTGATGGAGTGGGTCAGGGAGGGCAGGGGCGAGATAGTGCCGGGAGTGCTCTTCATAGACGACGCTCACCTGATGGACATTGAGGCTCTGAGCTTCCTGAGCAGGGCTATGGAGGGCGAACTCGTCCCGATAATAGTGATGGCCACCAACAGGGGCATCACCAAGATCAGAGGGACGGATCTGACGTCTCCCTTCGGGATGCCGCTCGACCTGCTGGATAGGCTCGTCATAATCACCACGAGCAAGTACTCGCCGGAGGAGGTCGAGGAGATCCTCAAGATCAGGGCTAGAGAGGAGCACGTCGAGCTAGATGAGGGGGCCCTCAAGCTCCTGAGAGAGTTGGGGGCCGAGAAGTCGCTGAGGTACGCGGTTCAGATACTGAGCATAGCTGGGGTGAGGGCGAGGGCCGTGGGCAGATCCAAAGTGATGGAGGAGGACGTTAAGGATGTCGCCCAGAAGTTCAGCGACCTGAGAGAGGCCGTAGAGCACCTGAAGAAGTATGAAAAAGAGATGCTAGAGTAGGAGGCTACTCCGGCCTCTTAACCTCCAGCTCGGTGTCGAACTCCACGCAGGCCCTCTTGAAGAGCACGCCGACCGGGCAGATCTTCAGAGTATCCTCCCAGATCTTTCTGACCCTCTCCTCTGGCTCTCTCGACACCACGAACCCCTTTATTCGACCTGAGGTGATCGTGTGTTCTCTCTTTGGCTTCTCGGCCTCCACCACGACCTCAATGTCCTCAAAACTGACCCCCTTGCCCTTCGCGATCATGGCGAATATCGTCGTGATGCAGCCGGCGAGCGCCATGACCGCCAGCTCTAAGGCAGTTGGCGCCGTGTCGGAACCTCCCATGTCCGTTGGGAGATCCGTAACCACGCTATGACCTCTTCCGTCGTCTATGACCGACCTGAATCCCTCTACGAGCTTGGAGCGGGCTCTCAACGCTCGTCACCCTCGGGTGCAAAGTCTAAGACCCTATTAAAGGTATCTCACAGGCAGAGGGAGATGTTCAATATCCGCCTAGGCCGAGCTGATCGAGGATGCGGCAGAGAGCTGCCCACAGAGACGCGGCTAGGCCCCCACCTTCCGAGGATACTGTGATGCCTGCCTCTGCGAGGGCTCAGGAGAGCGTCTGCGCTCACGGCACACACGCTGAAGGTTAACACAGCGTTTAGGGAGATCAGGAAGTCACTCGGTGCCTATTGGAAACCTGCCAACGGTCAGCGAGCCGATTATGGCGCAGCGCTCCTGAGGCAGCAGTATCGAGTCCCTCCCGTAGGAGTCCGCGATCTTAACCCTGGCCCCCTTTATCAGGGCGAAGGGAGTCAGCTCATCGCCTTCTCCCATGACAGCGTGGGCCGCAGAGGCGAGGGAGTCCGCCAAGTCCATTAGCGTTATTCGTATCGTCCTCCCGTAGATGTCAGGCCTCCCTCTGTAGTCCACCAGCGGCTCCATCCCCGCGACTCCCACGGCCAGGCCTACCGTGCCCCTCCTCAGCGGTATAAGGCCGCTATCTACCAGTATGACGCCGACCCTCGCCTGGGTCCTCCGCCTTATCTCCTCGCGTATCCTCCAGGCCTCCAGGTCTGGATCCTCAGGCCATGCGGCCAGTGTCCCTCTGGGCGCATTCTTGGCGTCCAGCCCGGCGTTTGGTGCAACTGTCCCACTTACGACTGTCAAAATTGCGTGCCTGACGCAACCAAGCGTCTGATCGGCCCTGTCTAAGACTGCCTGAACGAACTCGGGGGACATTCTGACCCCTCTGGCCAGCTTGCACGCCGTGCTAGAGGGCCTAACATCGCTTAGCTGTATGTAAAGTCCCTCGACCGCCGAGATGGCCTTCGTAGCGATCGCCACGACGTCGCCAGTCGCGATCTCCACGCCAGAGTCTGAGCAAGCTCTTAGGAACTCCTCTACCAAGTCGTCTCCAGGTGCGAGAGGGGATCTGAGGCCTATCGGGATAACTTGCATTTTCGGTCTCCTCCTCGCGCAGTGAGCTTCGACGCTATTCTCCTGTAGGTTGGCACTCACCAATCTAAATCAACTTCTCACACAGGGGAAGCTCGCAAGCACCCTCGCTAAATTCCCTTGGGCTCAGGGGGAAGTATTGTGATGGCTGCGCCAGAGGCAGGAGTGCGCGTGAGCGACTTGACTGGCCTGAAGGGAGGTACCAACATGGAGGC
>DRBY01000091.1 GCA_011042755.1 Thermoproteota archaeon
GAAACTCTTAATGAGGTCTCTGGAGAGCGACTGTGTCCTCGCCGCTCTGGGCTACGATGAGAAGATCGTAGAGCGGTGCCTGAAGGGGGAGCCCCTCGAGGAAGTTCCACCAGAAGTTGAGAACATCGCTCTAAAGCTGGTGAGTCTTAACCGAGCGTCAATAGGCTAGAGTAACCTCACGTTGACCTCAGGGGCCCCTAAAGCGCTAGTGAACTGGATACTGCCTTATCAGCTTGACAACCTCTATCAGCCTGCTGTACGGGCACTGGACGATCCTCCTGTAGTAGGGGCAGGCCGCGCAGCTCGGAGAGTTCCCCCAGCAATCCGTCTCGTTTGAGGCCGCGAAGTCGCAGAACTCCTCGAACTGACAGTCGTTGCACGAGGGATACAGAGCCAACCTGACGTAAGCCCTGAACCTCACGTAGTCTCGGGAGTTCCATATCTCCATCAGGCTAGAGTTCCTCAGGTTCCCAAACGCTATCCTCTTGACGCGCTTCTCTCTACCGTCTATCCAGGCCACGTAGTCGTGGAGAGCGAAGAGGCACGGGGAGATGTCTCCGTTCCACGTGATCGCCAGCATCCTGTTGTTGATGAAGGGGCAGCTCCTCTCCGTCCTGTACCTGAACTCTGGCTCCACCAGCCTCACGTTCGTGATAACCGCCCTCATCCTAGTCCTGTGCATGACGCTCTGCAGGTCCTCCGGAGGGGCGTCGTTGTACAGAGTCTCTTTGACCAGGTCTGGAGTCGTGGGAATTAGGTTTGATAGGAGCAGACCGTTGGCTCCGAGCTTTGAGGCCCTATCTACATGCTCTGGCAGGCCCCTGTAGTTAGATCTCATCAATATCGTCGATATCCATATCGAGGGCTTGCCTCCGGCCTCTCTTCTCAGAGCGTCTAGGTACGCCATCCCTTCTTTGACGGATTCGAGCTGGGCCCCTTCCCTCAGGACCTCGTAGAGGTCACGCTGGAAGCTGTCGACGCTGAGCACCACCCAGTCCACGCCAGCGTCTACGATATCTCTGGCGTACTCTCTGAGGAGGACACCGTTGCTTATGATACCTATTCTGAACTTGCCCGCCAACAGCTCGAGAGCCTCCCTAAATCGAGGGTGGTAGAGGGGCTCGCCCCACCCACTGAGCCACACTACCTCAACTCCCACATCCTCCAGCTCTCTGACTACCATCCTGAAGAGGTCAAAGTCCATGTGCTCGAAGGGCCCTGGCCAGCTCCGCCTGTAGCAGAACGCGCAGTTGAGGTTGCACCTTGCCGTTAGCTCTACGTGAACTTCGCGGGGTACCTCCTCGTCGGGTATATAGACTCCTCCAAGGACTCTGACGGGCTGCAATCTTCTTGGCCCTAGCCGGATTGTTATAGTGATAAAATTTGAGTTTCAGGATTAAAAAAGAGGGAGAGGGGATCAGGAGGGCAGCAGGCCCTCTGCCTCGAGCCTGTCGGCGAACTCCTTGAGACCGAGGCGCTCGAGGGTCTCCCTGGTCGGCCTGCCCTTGACCGAGCCTCTGAGCTTGTAGTACTCGGGTAGCATCTCGTCGATCTTGGCCACGTGCCCGGCGCTCGGGCCAGCTGGCATCGGGGTCTTGGTGAACCTCTCGGGCAGCTTGTCGTACTCCTCGCCGTCGCCGAAGCTCAGGATGTTGAACACCCTCTCGGCGTTCCAGATCCTCTCGCCTATCGTCATGAACTCGTCGGCGGAGATGTCCCAGCCGGTCACGACGGACAGCTGCCTGGCCAGCTCGTCGACCCAGTAGGCGAAGGTCACGAACTTGCACACGACCATGCTGTCCAGGGTAGCTAAGCCGTCCTGGAACTCCTTCACCCACTTCGGCTTGCCCTCGGTGGTGTACGGGTCGAGCTTCTCAGGCACTCCAAGGATCTCGGGCGAGATCAGGTAGGCCCTCAGGTGGCACCCGCCTCTGTTGCTGGTGGCGTAGGCGAGAGCGTGTCCCTGCACTCCTCTCGGGTCGTAGGCAGGCAGGCACTGCCCTCTGACCTGTGGAGCCACCTCCGGGTGGCCGTACTTCTTGGCCAGCCTGTAGCCTCCCTCGGCGAGGTCGTCTCCTATGCTGGAACGGTAGGCAGTCCGCCAGACGGCCTCGACCAGCGCCCCAGCGTTCCCGAACTTGAACTCGATTCCCTCGAGCTTCTCCTTCGGCAGGCATCCCTTCTCGTAGAGCTCCATGGCCACCGCTATTGCGTTGCCCATGCTTATCGTGTCTAAGCCCAGCTCGTTGCAGAGGAAGTTGGCCTTGACGACCGCGCCTAGGTCTCCAACGCCCACGTTGGCACCGAGGGCCCAGACGGTCTCGTACTCCGGGCCGTCTCCCTCACCCTGGAATGGAGGCTCGGTTATCCTCGTGTACCTGCCGCAGGCTATGACGCAGCCCCAGCACGGCTGCTTCCTCACTAGGATCTTCTCGGCCATCGTCTCTCCGCTTATCTCCTTGGCCTTCTCGAACTGACCGTACTGGAAGTTGTGGGTCGGGAATATCCCAGCCTCGTTGATTATGTTCACCAGGACCGCGGTTCCGTAAGCTGGGAGAGCCTCGTTGGTAACTCCGCTGGCCTTCTTCTTCTCGAGAGCCTCCTTGACGACCTCCCTCAGCTTGTCTTCGTCTGCTGGCTTCGGCTTGAGGCCTGGCTTGGCAACAATGGCCTTGAACTTCTTGGATCCCCAGACCGCGCCGTGTCCTCCCCTGCCGGCCGCCCTGCCCTCCTCGTTGATTATGCACGCTATCCTAGCCAGGTTCTCCCCGGCAGGACCTATGCACGCTACGGCTATGTCGTCGCCGTGCCTCTCCTTCAAGATCCTCGTGGTGGCGTGAGTGTCCTTCCCCCACAGGTCCTTTGCGTCTCTCAGCTCAGCCTTCCCATTCTCCAAGTACAGGTAGACGGGCTCCTCAGAGGCGCCCTCCAGCACGACGAAGTCGAATCCCGCGAACTTGAGGTAGGGCCCGAACTTGCCCCCGGACTGGGAGTCGTGAACTGTGTTGGTCTCGGGTGACTTGGTGACGCTGCACCACCTTCCGGCCTCCAGTCCAGCCGCAATCCCGGTGACTGGGCCGGTCATAACGAAAGCCTTGTTGTCCGGGCTGAGCGGGTCTACCTTGGGGTCAACCTCCTTCAGCATGAGGTAGACGCCGAGTCCCCTGCCCCCGATCCATGTGCGGAGGACGTTCTCGGGGAGGTAGTCGAACAGGTTCTCGACGCTAACCTTTCCCTCCGTCAGGTTGACTCTGACAAAACGACCCATGTAACCTCCCGGCGGCAAAAGAGCACCTCCCAAGGCTTTGGGCTGACTTCGATCTTGGCGGCAAAACAAAAAAGTTTATCTATCAAAGAATTTTACAGAAACAACAAGCGTTATCCACTAGGCGATAACGGGAGGGGAGGTGACCTTCGCTGAAGGTTGTGGTAAAGCTGTACATGCACTTCCGTGAGCTGGCCGGGGCGGACTCGCTGACCTTAGAGCTCCCGGATTCGGCCACAGTGCAGGACTTCCTGCGGGAGCTAGGCGAGAGGGTCCCGAAGTTAGACAAGCGAATCAAGAGAGGCGAGTACATACTGATGAAAGGCGGCAGGTGGCCCAAGGCTCACGAGACCCTGAGCGACGGCGACGTCTTGGCCCTGTTCCCGCCCGTTGGTGGCGGCTAGTCGCTCCAGTAGTCTTCTAGCGACCTGCCCTCTCGGTGGATCCAAAGCTCGACCTGAGCCTGTCGATAGCTGTCAGAACACGCTTCTTGGAGAAATCCCTCTCCTCGCAGAGGAACTCTATGAGCC
>DRBY01000061.1 GCA_011042755.1 Thermoproteota archaeon
GCTCTTCCTAAGGGTAAGGGATGATGTTGTTATCCTGCAGATTAAATCAATTTTATTGAAGACGGCAATCACCCTCGTTGGGCCAGCCACTCGCGAATCGGGAGGGTGTGAACTGAGAAGACTTATAGTATTCTGATTTGGTTAATCTTTTAGCATGCGGCGACGACTTGCGGTCGGACGGGTTGTCCTCGTTGGAGCCCTGATCGTCATCATCCTGATAGCCGTAGTGGCCGCATTCTACCTCCGAAAGCCGGCTCCGACCCCAGCCCCAACGACTGCGGCCCCGGGGCCGACTGAAACCCAACCTCCCAAGCCAGTCATAGAAGAAATCGTCATCGGGATGGTTGAGCCCCTGAGCGGGACTCACGCCATATTCGGCATAGAGGCGAAGCAGGCTGCTGAGCTGGTGATCGAGGATATAAACGCCAGGGGAGGAATCCAGTCTCTAGGCGGCGCTAAGCTCAAGCTGGTGGTTGCCGACTCGAAGGACTCCATCGAGGGAGCTAAGCTGGCGGCAGAGGAGCTGATATCTAAGCATCACCCTGTGGTCATCATCGGAGCGTACATCAGCAGGCACACGGCCGCGATGGCCGAGGTGACCGAGCGAGAGAAGGTCATACTGGTGGCTGACGCTCTGGTTGACTTCCTGAGCGAGAGGGGATGGAAGTACTTCTTCAGGGCCTGCCCCAAGACCTCGATCCACGGCAAGACCGCCATGGACTTCGTCTACGAGACCGCGAAGAAGAAGGGCATTGAGATAGAGACCGTGGCCATAATCAACGAGGACTCCGTCTTCGGCAGGTACACCGCTCTAGGCGCCTACCACGAGGCGCTCACGCTGGGTCTCACGGTCGTCGAGCACATTGAGTATCCTTACGATATAGCCGATGCCTCTCCGATCGTGAGCAAGCTCATAGAGGCCAACCCCGACGTCGTGATATCGGTTCCCTACTTCTCGGACGGCGTTCTGATCGCCACAACAATGGAGGAGATGGGCTTCAAGCCCATGATAGTCGCTGGAGCCGGAGGCTGTGGGTACTGTGACCCAGACTCCATAGCAGCCGCCGGCTCGGCGGTAGAGGGCTTCACTCAGACCTACAGCTACAACCCGTTCCTAGACACTCCATACAACAAGGAGATAGTGCAGAAGTTCCAGGAGAGGTACGGGAAGCTCCCGACCGAGGCTGGCGGTATAATCTTCTACTCGCTCTGGACCATCAAGGAGGCTCTCGAGCTGGCGGGCCAGATGTTCCCCGACGATCCGCTCAACCCCGACAACCTCAGGCAAGCCTTCCTGGCCCTCGACATAACGAGCGGGCCGGCTGCCGAGACTTATCCGTCCGGTCACATCAAGTTCAACGAGAACGGTGACAACATCTACGCGATGGCAGTAGTCCTGCAGGTCCAGAACGGCGAGCCTGTGCTGGTTTATCCGTTCGAGTACGCTCAGGCCGAGCCCATCTTCCCGATACCCGGGTACTCTCCGTGAACCCTCCTCTCCCCCAATTTTTCTTCCGTTTTAGGAGGTGACGGCATTGTTAGAGCTACTCCTGCAGAACCTAGTCAACGGAATCTTGATGGGCTGCGTTTATGCGCTCGTTGCACTCGGCCTGGCGCTTCAGTTCGGCGTGATGGACATAATCAACTTCGCACACGGAGAGTTCGTCATGATCGCGATGTATCTCGTGTACTGGATCAGCCTCTACTTGGTCATACCAGGCTCCGTCACATCGCTGATCGTTGCTCCAATATTCTTCGTCTTCGGCCTAGTGGTCTACAAGCTCGTCATAGATCGCATAGTTGGGACGTACCCTCTGGCGCAGATAGCGGCGACGATCGGGCTCATGGTTCTACTGCGCAACCTAGCCCTGGCCGCCTGGAGGGCTCAGCCAAGAGGGCTGAAGTACGAGGTTCTCAGGGGGAGCATTAGCCTCGGCCCCGTGGTCGTGCCCATATCTAGGCTCACGGCCGCCGGGGTCAGCATAGCCACGATGCTGGCGCTCCACTGGTTCCTCACCAAGACGCGGATTGGACTCGCCCTGAGGGCCACTAGCGACGACATGCAGGCAGCGGCGCTCCTGGGCATAAACGTCAGGAAGATGTTTGCAGTTGCCTTCGGACTGGGCTGCGCGATCATAGGGATAGCGGCGGCCTTCATAATGACCTTTCAGCAGGTCAACCCGGAGGCTGGGCTCACCTGGGGTCTGATAAGTTGGATAATCGTGGTCATGGCTGGGCTGGGAGGGGTAAGCGGGGTTCTGTTCTCAGGTCTGATTCTGGGAGTCGTGGAGGCGCTTGAGATAACATTCTGGGATCCTAGGGCCAGCCTAGCGGTCATGTACTCGCTGTTCATCCTGATCCTGTGGGTGCGTCCCAGAGGCCTGTTCGGGAGGAGATAACCATGAGAGTGCGGGACTTAAAGCCAATAGGCGTGATCGTAGTGATACTTGCGTTCCTACCGGCTATCGTGCGGTTTAACAACTACTACGTACTTCTGCTAACGTGGATCTTGTACTACTCCACGCTTGTCAGCGCATGGAACATCATTGGCGGATTTGCCGGCCAGTTAGACTTGGCAGCCGCCTCCTACATCGGACTGGGGGCCTACACCATGGGCACCTTGATGATCAGGTACGGGCTCACCCCCTGGATCGGCATCCCCGCAGGCGGACTCGTGGCCGTAGCTTTCGCGGTATTGGTCGGCTACCCGACGTTCAGGTTCGGCTTGAGGGAGGCTTGGTACGCGCTGGCCACAATAAGCAGCGTGGTAGTGCTCCAGAAGCTCTTCCTGGTGTGGGAGTCTGTTGGGGGCCCTGAGGAGAGGTACCTGCCTCCCTACTACGGGTCGATCTACTACCTCAGGTTCAGAGGGTACACTCCCTACTACTACATCCTGCTGGCAACCCTGGCCCTGACTCTCATTCTGAACGTGAAGATAAGGAGGAGCAAGATGGGCTACTACCTCCTCGCAATCAAGGAGAACGAGGAAGCGGCGGAGATACTTGGCGTCGACGTGAGGAAGTACAAGCTCAAGGCGCTGATGACCTACGCGTTCGTGACCGGCTGCATAGGAGGGATCTTTGCGCTCATATCTGGCTACCTGCACCCGCACCACTTCGGCACTTGGACGAGCCTCCAGGTCGCCATCTTGGGGATAGTGGGAGGCGCTGGCGCTGGAGCCATATTCAGCCTACCCGTGACCACGTTCATAATCTACTCAATCTCGGAGGTCCTCAGGTCCACGCTAGGTGGGTGGATCCCAGGAATTCACCTGATCTTCTACGGAGTCATCCTAATGGTGGTCGTCCTGCTCAAGCCAGAAGGTCTCGCAGAGACGTACAGCGAGCTCTACGGGAGGATTAAGGGAGCCCTGACTAAGAAGGCGGGAGGGATGGTGTAAATGGCGAGAGGAGAACTCCTGCTCGAGGTCAAAGGGGTTACCAAGAGGTTTGGAGGAATAGTGGCGCTCGACAACGTCGATGTTGAGGTACACGAGGGCGAGATACTGGGCATGATAGGACCCAACGGGGCAGGGAAGACCACCCTGTTCAACGTGGTGACCGGGTACTACGCGCCGGACTCGGGCAGAGTGATATTCCAGGGCAAGGACATAACCGGAAGGCCGCCTCACGAGATAGCCAAGCTGGGAATAAGCAGGACATTCCAGATAGTGAAGCCGTTCCTAGGGCTCACGGTAGAGGACGCGGTCAGGGTCGGAGCCTACAACAGGCTGACCGATGAAGCGGAGGTCGAGAGAAGAGTCAACGAGATACTGGAGTTCATTGGGCTGGA
>DRBY01000052.1 GCA_011042755.1 Thermoproteota archaeon
GGTACAAGAGATGGAAGAACATGGGAACCTACTTCGCTGACTTCTACCAGATCTACTACCTCAACGGACTGATGGCCGGCGCCCTGACCAAGACCAAGAAGATCGGGTACGTCGCGGCCCACACTATCCCCGAGGTGGTCAGGCACGCCAACGCCTTCGCGATCGGCGTGAAGGAGGTCTGCCCCGACTGTGAGGTCCACGTCATCAAGATAGGAGCCTGGTATGACCCGACCAAGGCCAGGCAGGCCGCCGAGACCCTGATCGCCGAGGGCTGCGACGTGCTGGCCTTCACAGAGGACACGCCGACCGTGGTTGAGGTCGCTCAGGAGCACTGGAACAACGGGGAGTGGGTGCTCGCCTTCGGCCACTACAGCCCGATGAAGGACTACGGTCCAGACGTCTGCGTCTCTGGCCAGATAGTGCACTGGGAGGTCATCTACGAGGACATCGTCACGAAGGTCTATCTGGGCATCTACACGCCTGAGAACTTGGAGAATGTAGACTACTGGTGGCTGCTGAAGGAGGGTGCCGTCGAGCTAGGCTGCGCCAAGGGCGAGCCCATCAACCCGAAGTTCATCGACCAGCTGAAGTCCGTCATGGTTACCGAGAAGATAACCGGGCAGGAGATGTCCGTCTACGACCTCGTCATGCTTAGGCTCCAGCAGATGACGGAGGAGTCTCCGACCTTCGATCCGTTCACCGGCCCGCTGTACGACAATGAGGGCAACCTCAGGGCCCTGCCCGGACAGAGGCTCGGACACGACGACCTCTGGACCATGCAGTGGTGGTTCGAGAACGTAATAGGCCCGCCGCTGGGCGGCTGAACAGCCCTAATCTCCTCTCTTTTTTGATTATCCCGATCTTCCGTTCGCTTCTTTTCTATTGACCTTCTGATTGGTAAAAAAATAGATATGCACATTTGGCCTCCTCGCAGGTTCGCAGGCCGCACTCAGAATTTATTTGATCTCCTTGGACTGCACGCGGTAGCCCTTTTGGGCCGTGGCGGTGATCGCATGCAAGCGGGGATTCAGAGCCTTTTAGTGATAGACCCTGACAAGTGCACCGGGTGCAGGATATGTGAAGAAGCTTGTTCCTTCTACCACTACAAGCAGTTCAACCCCCGGCGGTCGTACATACAGGTCCTCAAGAAGGAGTCCGAAGGGATATTCATTCCAATGACGTGCCAGCACTGTGGAAAGCCCCTATGCGTCGACGCCTGTCCCACAGGCGCTCTCTACCAGCACGGCAGCGGCGTCTTCCTAGATAAGTCAAAGTGCATCGAGTGCAAGCAGTGCCTGAACGCCTGCCCATTCGGAGGCGTGCAGGTAGATCCCGTAACCCTCCAGATCGTGAAGTGTGATCTCTGCGGCGGAGACCCGCAGTGCGCCAAGAGGTGCCCGACGGGGGCCATCCAGTACGTCAGGGCGGACCAGGTTGGCTACTACAAGAAGAGAGAGGGCGTTGAGCGCGCGGCTAGGCTGATCTCCCTCATAGTTCCCTCAGAGGGGTGAGTTCGAATGGAGTTTGGCGGCTACGCCGGGAAGTATACTCGAGTTGACCTGACGAGCGGGAAGATACTGGTCGAGGAGACGCCCAAGGACCTCATACTGAACTACCTGGGAGGGCTTGGCTTCGGGGTCAAGATCCTCTGGGACGAGGTCAATGAGAAGACGGATCCGCTAGGCCCCGACAATAGGCTGGTGATAGCCACGGGACCGCTGACCGGCACCATGTTCCCCGCTGCTGGGAGGTATCAGGTCTGCGCCAAGTCGCCACTCACCGGCGTCTGGGGGCAGGCCAACGCAGGAGGGTTCTTTGGCCCTGAACTCAAGTTCGCGGGATACGACTTCATCGTAATCCAGGGGAAGTCCGAGAAACCGGTCTACTTGGTGATAGACGACGACCACGTCGAGCTTAGAGACGCCAGCCACCTGTGGGGAGAGGAGAGGGATGGCCGATACTACGGCGGGAAGACCACGCTCGAGACCATAGATCTGATCAGGGAGGAGCTGGGAGACGAGACCTTCAAGGTGGCGGCGATAGGGCCAGCTGGGGAGAACCTCGTCAGGTTCGCGTGCATAATCAACGACATTGGCAACGCGGCAGGCAGGACCGGCATGGGCGCCGTGATGGGCTCCAAGAAGCTGAAGGCAATAGCGGTGAGGGGCAGCAAGGGCGTTGGGGTGGCGGATACCGAGAAGTTCATGGAGGTCGTGGATGAGGCCTACCACAAGCTGTTAGTGGAGTGGGGAGAATCTCTGAAGGAGACCCTCACTAAGTACGGGACTCCGAACCTCGTGGAGGCGATAAACGCCATAGGCAGGATGCCGGTGAAGAACCACTGGACCGGGTTCTGGGAGAAAGCTGAACTCATTGGTGGAGAGCGCATCCGCAGAGAGTTCAGAGTGAAGCAGGCCAGCTGCTTCGGGTGCCTCGTCCAGTGCAAGTACTTCGTGAGGGCTAGAAAGGAGCCGTACGCCGGGATCTACAAGGGACCAGAGTACGAGGCCATAGTGTCCTTCGGGTCCTGTCTCTTGATCGACGACTTGGAGGCCATATTCTACGCCAACCACCTGGCCGACCTGTACGGCATGGACTCGATCTCCCTCGGGATGACCATAGCCTGGGCCATGGAGTGCTGGGAGCACGGCCTGCTGACCAAGGAGGACACGGGAGACCTCGACCTGTCTTGGGGCAACGCTGAGGCCATGATAGAGCTTGTCAAGAAGACCGCCTTCAGGGAGGGCTTCGGTAATATAATAGCTGAGGGGAGCCGGAGGGCCTCCCAGATCATAGGCAGGGGAACTGAGAAGTACGCCATGCACGTCAAGGGCCTAGAGATATCCGCGCAAGACGGGAGGGCCCACCAGTCATCCGGCCTGACTCACGCCACAGCTGCCAGGGGAGCAGACCACCTGACCTCGCTATCCTGCCTCGAGGAGAGGGGCTATGAGCACGTCGCGGAGGAGAGGTACGGCAAGGATAAGGTCGCTGACCTCGTGGACCCGCTGTCCACGAAGTACAAGGGCTGGCTCGTCTGGGACTTGGAGAACCTCTACGCGATGGGCAACTCCCTGATAATCTGCTGGTACCAGGTCGGCTGGCCCCCGGTGTTCTACTTCGACGACATGGCCAGAGCCGTCGCTGTGGCTACTGGAATAGAGGAGTTTGGCGACGTGAACAACTTCAGGAAGATAGCCAGGAGGATAACAATACTGCGCAGAATGTTCAACGTCAGGGAGGGCCTGAGGAGGAAGGACGACACGCTCCCGGAGAGGTTCCTGAAGGAGCCCATGCCGACCGGGCCTGCTAAGGGCAACGTCTGCAGGCTGGAGGAGATGCTCGACGACTACTACGAGGCTGCGGGAATAGACAAGGAGACCGGCGTGCCGAAGGATGAGACGCTGATAGAGCTGGGTTTGGGCGAGCTGGCTGGGAGGTGGAGGTGATATGGCCGACCTGGCTGTGGAGGTCGCTGGTATAAAGTTCAGGAACCCCGTCCTCACGGCGGCAGGCCCACCCAGCCAGAACGCCGCAGCCCTGCTGGCTGCAGCCAGGTGCGGGGCTGGCGGCCTGGTCGCCAAGACGATCAGCGTCAAGCCCGCGAAGGTGCCCAGGCCCACAATGGCGGTTCTGGACAGGGGCTTCACAGACTTCGACGTATTCTACGTTGTAGGGGGAAGGATCGTCAGGAGGGAGCGAACCAAGCTGTTA
>DRBY01000020.1 GCA_011042755.1 Thermoproteota archaeon
GGTTCATCTTAGTCCACGGAGAGGAGAAGAAGATAGCCTCCTTCAGGCCAATCGCCGACCGCACATTCAGGGGTCAGGCCGCCATTCTGGCGCCTAGGGTTACCGAGCGGCTTTCGCTGGCATGAGAAGTATGTACTACTCCTCTTTAGGACTGCTCCAGACCGCTACGAAGCTGGGCACGACCAAGAGCGGCGGGTACTCCTCGGTCTTTATGAGGACTACCTCGCCCCCCATCTTCTGGACTCGCTCCTTGAGCTGCTGGAGCGCCAGCCTGAGCTCTTGGCTGCTCTTGTTAGCTAACTCGTCGTATCGAACTATTACTATGTTGTTGTCGCTGATCTCTCCCAAGATCAGGTCTACGTCGGTCACGCTCCTGAGGTCTATTGGCTTGATGGCCAGCGGCTTCTCCTCCATAGCAGGTCTGACGGCTGGCACCTCCTCTAATCCCTCGAGATCCTCATACTCCTCTCCAGCCTCGTAGTAATCCTCGTACTCCTCTTCGTACTCTTCTTCACGCCTTCCGAATAATCTCCTGAAGAATCCCAAAGCCTAACACCCGCCCTAGGCCGTCTAGTTCGCTCGATCCCGCTATTTAAAGGCTGTTGAGCAGAGGGCTTACGCGCTCGCGCCAAAGTTTATTTTCCCATTCTCACTACCTGAGGATCAGGGCGCGGGCAAATGAGCAACGCGATGAAGTACCTCACTAAGACCATGAACGGGAATGTCCTAGTGTCGCTTAAGAACGGCTCATGGGTCCGTGGGATTCTCAGGGCTTTTGATAACCACCTAAACCTGATAGTGGACAATGCAGAAGAGATGTACCATGTTCAGACGTCGGAGGGAACTGAGGTTAGAACCATAAGGCTCGGGAAGAGAGTCTTGATACGAGGAGATACGGTCGTGGCGATTTCAACGCCCGGCGGAATTGGAGGAGAGTGAATCGGGGGTGTTGAGGCTTGGTGAAGGGAACCCCTTCCATGGGGAAGAGATCGAGAGGTAAGACGCACATCAGGTGCAGGCGCTGTGGGAGGCACTCCTACAACGTCAGGAAGAAGTACTGCGCAGCCTGCGGATTCGGCAGGAGCAAGAGGATGCGGAGGTACTCTTGGCAGAACAAGATCCCTTACCGCAGGATCCGAGTCGTGTGAGCAGCGGCTACCGCGGGTTGGGCAACGAGGCTCTGAACTCGGCTAAAGAGGTGGGAATCCCAGCCCCGGCCCTGCGTTATATATCCTCTCTGCGCAGGGTGTGATGGCTCCCCCAGTGATAGGGATCTTGGGGACAGGAGGAGTAGGCAAGACCACGATATCGGCGCTGCTTTCGATCGCCTTCTGCTACTCCGCTCGTGACGACGACCTCATCGTCGTGGTAGATGCTGATGTCACCGAGGGTCTCCTGACCAAGGTTCTCCTTGGTCCACACAGGGGGCCAGACTTTGTTGACTTGTTGGCAGGCAGGGTCAGCCTTGATCGCGTGCTACTAGAGCCCAGTCTGCCGATAACAACTTCGAGGAGTCGAGGAACCCTCCCCAGCTTGAGAAGTCTTCGCGTAATTCCAGGAGCCCACTCCAAGTCGGCTGAAGTGCGCTCCATGGATCTTGAGGTCATGTCATCCTCACTCAGATCCCTTCGAGAATCCCTGTGGGAGAGTAAGGTCGCGCTAGTCCTCGTGGATTTCCCCCCTGGAGATCCGCAAATCGCCGACTACACGACCGCGCTGTCCACATGGATCGATGGGGCGATTGCGGTAGTATCTCCTTCAAGAAGGCGGATTGTGTCCACAGCCTACGCGTGTAAGGTTCTTAGGGAGCGGGGAGTCCGGCTGTTAGGCGTGATCCTCAACAAATTCTCGCCGGAACAGCCGTTTGATGAATACGGCAACAGGTGGGAGGAGGTCGTCGAGAGGTACTTCAAAACCAAGCCCTTCGTGCTCACGAAGGACCCAGAGCTCGAGATGGTGATGACCCAAGATGCCATCCCAGCTGAAAAGCTCGCGAGCTTCAAGGTAGTTAGAGATCTCTCCAAGTACTCAGCCCGCCTGTTTGAGGAAATCAAAGAGATCGGAGTCTCAGAGGGGGCGCCGCAACTGGACCAAGATGCGGGACGCCTGATGGACCTCGGCGCTCTGGATTCTACCCTCAAGGATCTCTTCTCAGGAGACCTGTCGCAGCGAGTAGGCCAGGCTCCCGCGTTTGACCATCGGCAAGAGCCGCCCAACCCTAGACAGACGCGCCGTAGCAAGAGAGGTCACAACGGTCTCATCTCCAAAGTCGTAGCTAGGCTGTCTGGGAGGGACTTCCGAGTAAGGTACCCTGAGGGGAGAGTCGCTTGGGTTAGGAGATCCGTGCTCAGAGACGCGCTCGAGATGGCTGGCATGCACCAGAGCGTAATCGAGCAGTACCTGCAATCCGGCGAGGTGGATCTCTCAGAGATCCCTCCTGCAGAACTCCCCGCTTGGAGGTTTGCACTGCTGGCATCGGGACTTGATTGGATTGAGGAGGGAGGACTGTGAATCCAAATCGACGACTACTGGCAGCCACTCTCACCTACGCTCTGGCGGCTGGAGCAATCGTATTTTCCTCTCTTAGCACATCTGGAGGCTCCAGCACCCCTAACTGTTCCACTCCGACTCTTGCTCGCGTCGCTCTTGGAGCTGTGGAGGGCGCTGGCGCAGGGGTCTTACTTTACTCTCTCTCCTTTGCGACCGCGGGCGTAGCTGGCCTCTGGCTATCCAGTCAGATTCCTCTCCACTTTACCTATCTCGGCTGGATGGGTATTCTAGCCTGCTGTAGCCTTGTAGCCCCATTGGTGTTCGGATTCTCAGACTTTTTGAGCGTGTACATGGCTAGGAGCATGGGGTTCGCAAAGTCTCTCCGTTCTTTCGTCAAGTACTTGGCCTGCGCCGCGCTGATGGGCGCGTCGGCTGGCGTAGGAGTGTGCATCAGCTGTGCGGATATTCATCTAGTGGAACAGATCTCAAATCCGATTGTAGCAGGCTCACTCTCTCTCGCAGCACCTCTGTTGGTCTACTTGAGGACAGAGTCGATCAGGGTGAGGGCCGGGTCTCTCGCCCTAACGTCAGCGCTCATGGCTCTCGTTCTAGCTGTCCTTTCCAGATTAAACGCTGGAGAGGTTGGGTTCGTAGCGCTGGCAGTTCCGTGGCTCCTTCCTGAGAGAGCCTTCAGACCCTTGTCCGAGGAACTTCCGCGACCGCCCGTCGCTCTGCTACGCGCGCGTGGGAGCAACCTCAGAGAGGAGATATCCAAGCTGAAGAGAGCATTGGAGGAGTTCTACGTGGAGGGGGGTCTTTGAAATTGCTGGGGATTGCGGCGGTCGTAATACTGATCTTGGCATCCTTCATCAACCCGCTGGTAGCGGTTCCAGGCTGGGCTGTGCTGGCCTGGTCAGTCGCGATGTGGATTCGGCAGAGGAGGGCTAACCGTTTCAGGATCGACCTCCTGAAGAGACTCTTGGCTCAAGCAGAGAGCTTAATCGACGATGGAAAAGTCGAGGAGGCCGCGGGGATTCTGCGTTCCGCCATAAGGTATGAACTCGCCAAGAGGCTCTCTCTGCCGCCCTCTGCTGGCTACGAACAAGTCGCCTTAGCCGCCCCCCCAGGGTGGGGGGCTCTTCTTGAGAGAGGAACCGTGGAGGAGCTGGTAGAAGCCCTCAAGACCCTAGTTGAGAACCCCCCTTAGGCCCCCTCTTTTATAC
>DRBY01000059.1 GCA_011042755.1 Thermoproteota archaeon
AATGGAGCCTGGTGGGGCCGGTGGGATTTGAACCCACGTCCTACGGGTCTCCCCCTCAGTGCTCCACTGACTGGAGCCCGCCGCCCTGACCTCTCCAGGGCGGCCTCGGCCTTATCATCGGGAGGCCACCTGGCTGGGCCACGGCCCCACCGAGGGCTCTCTTTGAGAACACTATATAACGGTTGCGAGGGGGGCTCCTACTGTCTCTGAAGGAAATGTGGAGTACCCAGCGACTCGAGCACGGTAGAGTCCCACCCTTAGGAGTTCTCTACGGCGACTCCTGCCAACTGACGTCTAACCCAAGCGAGATACCCTGACTCCCCTAGGAGATCCTCAGCCTAGCGTAGGGACGCTCAAATCCCCTAAAAGGGATTAGATGGAGAACAACCCTCTCCCCGGCTCTATCCCGAACCTAACTGCGTGTCTCCTGACTGACAGCCCCCTTGCCTTCAAGACCCTTAGGATCCTCTCCACACCTAGATCTTTGACCTTGGCCCTGAGTTCGACTACGACATCCAGCCTGCTCACGGTGTAGTTCAGGGCGCCCCTCGAGAGCGAGAGAAGTGTGGGATCGACGCTGACCACAAACAGCCGGCCCGTCTCCCGGAACCTCTTGGTGAGTTCTACAGACACGGTCTCTATGAGAAAGGAGGTCCCAACCTTGGCCGCAAGGATCGACGGATCATCGACGATGGAAACTTCGTGGGGGAAGCTGTCCGCCTCAGCAAAGAGGTCGATCATGGTGCGCCTTGCCTCCTCGGCCGTGGCGGGGTCGGGGAACGACACGATCTTCAGGACGCCCGACTCCTCGAGCGGCCTGAGGTCAAAGCCAAGCGAGGCAGCCTGAGCGTGGAGCGACCTATTTGAGCCTGGTATGGAGAAGAAGAGCACTCTCACCCCTCTCGAGGCCATGTGATGAGCCATCTGAATGCACAGGGAGGTCTTGCCGGTGCCAGCCCTGCCGAATATTCCGACGAGGCTCCCCGCAGGCAGACCACCCAGCGCCTCGTCCAAGGGCTGGACACCCGTTTGAATGAGCCTGAGCCCCGTGACAGGCTCATTCAGGCTCAAATCATCACCTCCCCTTTGAAAAGGGAGCTGGCCTAGTCACACAGTTCACGAATTTAACCTATTACTGTAGCTTAGCTATACTCCCACTCTGCTTGACGAGGTCGGTCACCTGCAGGACGAACTCTCTGATCGGAATAGACTTACACTCCTCCTTAGCGACCAGGGCGGCCCTTCTACCCATGCTTCACACCCTATTCGCGAGGCCCTTGAGCGGGAAATCTGGCACGAGTCTGTGGAAGTTCCTCAACCTACTCTCTTGTCCAGCGTGGGCTCCCCAAACCAGACTTGACCCAGCCTGATGGCGTGGACCGCGATGCCGACGATCATCCTCGGCTCCACGGGCTTGCGAATCCTTTGGGCCATGTAGTCGGCCATGATCGGAACGAGGGATCTCCAGCCTACTTTTCTGAGCTTTGGCCTGAAGTCCTCGCCGTAGACTATCTTCCAGAGGCGCCTGCGCACTGGCGAGCCTTGAGACTATCTTCCATATCTCCTGCAAATCAGATGAGACCTCTCTTCTCCCGTGCCCAGGGGCCTATTGAGTACACTCTACCCTCTGATCTCATCGCTCAGCTGACTCAACCTGCTCAAGGCTTCGTCTAGCGCCGTCAGGCACTCCTTAGCCGAGGCCAACCCACCCGTCACCTTTCCCAGACCTGCTCTAGGAACTTCAGAGGCGCCTGCGCACCCTTCCTCTTCCTCCAGGCCCGCAGCGCCACCAGACCAGAGAGGATGGCTAGGGCCAAGTAGGCTCCTGCCGTGGTTAGGTTCCCCCTCAGCAGGCTGACGACCGCCCCTATCAGGGCTAAGGCGGAGGCTGAGGCTGCGAGCAGCAGGGAGGACCCATATCTCCTGCAGCTCTCTCGGAGCCTCTCCAAGCTCCTATGCCCCCTCAGACCTTCCCCTCCTCGAGTAGGACCACGGCCTCGAGAGCCGTCTTTATGGCCCTGTCTATGGCTTCCCCTCTCTTGGGATCGTCTTGCTCGATGAGACCTCCCTTCCCCGTGCTCAGGTTGGCCACAATCCCGTTCACCGTGCCCGCCTCCAATCCCCTCAGGTGGCTTATGATGAACAGAGCGGAACTCTCCATGTCCAGGCTAATGACGCCTAACTCCCTCAGCCCCTCGATGAACTCAGGCGTCTCGGCGTAGAATGCGTCGTCGGAGCTTATGATGCCCATGTGGTGCCTGTAACCCAGAGACTCGGCGGCCCTCTTCAAGGCCAGCAGCACTCTGAGGCTGGGGACGGCCGGAAAGCCCTCAGGCGCGTAGAAGTAGGATGTCCCCTCGTTCCTAAAAGCCCCGGTGGGAATCACCAAGTCTGCTATCTGGATGTGGGGCTGCAATGCTGCGGATGTCCCCACTCTAATGAAGACCTTAGCCCCCACGTTTGCCAGCTCCTCCAAGGCTATGGCGGCAGAGGGACAGCCGATGCCCGTAGATGTGGCGGAGACCTTAACACCCTTGTACGTGCCTGTGTATGTGAGGAACTCCCTGTTGTGGGCTACTTCATGGGCTTCATCCATGTGTTCGGCTATTCGGAGCACCCTCCCTGGATCGCCCGGAAGCAGGACGTACTTAGCTACGTCACCTGGCTTCACCTTGAGGTGGTACTGGAGCTGGCCCATCGAGATCTTCTTCTTGTCAACAGTCATCGTGGCACCCAAAGAGGCTTACCTCGCGATGCCTTAAATCAGCGCGGCTGGTCTCAGAAATTACCCTTGACTCTCGGGGGCGAGCGCCCTCAAGCCCTCTTCGGCGAACTTGAAGCCCACGTATACGACGTGCCCACCCTTGGCTACGGCCCTGAGGCATGTCTGAGCGATTAAGATGCTCTTCCTGGCTCCCACAGAGGCTATCACCAAGGCTAGCATTCCTCGCGGGATGCCCCTGCCGAGTATCTAATCTAGCTGAGGCATCTCCATCTCAAACGTATTCTCCCACCATTCAGGCGCGCGCCCCTCTCGCACCTCGCTAAGCGCGTCAGCGGACATGACTATGCTCTGAACTCCCTTTAAGCTCTTGGAGATGACGTATTCCGTCGACTGAAGCTTCGCATCGATTCCCCTTGCCTTCTCGACTCCATTACTCTCACGATGAAACCGGTCTCCGTCTTCTTCTCTAAACAGCCGGAGAGAGTCGTCGACCCTGTGAAGGACATAGAACGCCGCCTCTGGCTTTGGCTTGAACAAGTAGGCATCGCAGAGACCAACCAGAATGGCCCCGATACCGCTCCCTCCAGAATCATCTTCCCGCCCATGCTGACGAGGGCGGGGTCTCAAGGTGAGCCAGCAAGTCCGTCAGCTCGTCGATGATGATTAGACCGGGCCTGAACTTCTCCATCTCAGGGTGTAAACTGAAGAGGTACTGCTGGGCCTCGTTGCTGTCTGCCAGTTCCCCACACCTCTTGATCCTAATGTTTCCATCCCTAACGGGTTCGTCTATTGGGAGACCGATATTTGACGCCTCCTCTAGGAGGGAATCCTCATCCTGCATGGTTAGCACGTACAGGACCTCTCCTCCCTCAGAGGCTATGTGTCTAGTCATCTGAATGGCGAAAACAGTCTTTCAGTACCAGACTCGCCGAATATTGCGACGTTCTTGC
>DRBY01000146.1 GCA_011042755.1 Thermoproteota archaeon
CTGCACCCGATGACACGCCTCCTGTTCCTCCTCGTGGTCAGCGCGTACCCCATGCTCGTGAGGATGCCAGAGCTCAACGTGGCAGGATCCGTCTTCATGCTGGCTCTCTTCAAGATCTCAAAGGTGGACCTCAGAATAATCAAGAACTACAAGATGGCATTCGTCAACCTGTTCTTCGTTATAGCGATCGCGTACACGTTCTTCGGCGGATACCAGCCCGACTACAGAGTCCTCCTGAAGTTGGGACCCATCAAGGTATGCTGGGAGAACCTCAGGTGGGCCCTCGTAGTCTACATTCAGCTGATCTTCGCCATTCTGATCATGATATTCTTCCTCTGCACCATGAGGGAGCGCGACATCGTAGTGGGCCTGAGGGCTCTTAAGGTGCCGTTCGTCCTCGCGTACATGGCCGGATTAGCCCTCAGGTCAATAGGCCTGTCGATAATTGACTTCAACACGATCAGAGAGGCGGAGAAGGCTAGGGCGCTCGATCTGGCCGCCCTCCCGTTCACAGAGAAGGTGAAGAAGTTCGGGATGTACATAGTCCCTCTCGTGGCCCTGGCAATAAGGCGATCCGACGAGGTCTCCAACGCCCTAGACTCTAGGGGGTTCAAGTTCACGGGCCTGAGATCTGGGGCCAGAACCGACTACATCCTCTCCAAATACGAGATGACGAAGCTCGACTACGCAGTCCTGGCCGCTATGGGGGCCTTTCTCGCGGCCATAATCGTACTGAGACTCGCCACGAACTGGCTCTCGCTGGAGAGCTCGCTCCTCTACAAGATATGAGGTGGTCTGGTTGGCTGACCCCGTGATTCAGGTTAGAGACCTCAAGTGGAGGTACGAGGGCTCGAGGGAGTGGGTCCTCAAGGGCATAGATCTAGACATTCACCAGGGCGAGTTCGTGGGAATAGTTGGCCCCAACGACTCGGGCAAGACCACGCTAGCCATGTGCCTCAACGGGCTCATCCCCAACAACTACCCCGGCGTGATGGAGGGTCGCGTCATAGTCGACGGCATGGACACTAGAGAGCACTCCGTAGCCGAGATAGCCGAGAGCGTTGGATTCGTGTTTCCAGATCCTGAGAGCCAGTTCCTGTCAATGACCGTGGAGGAAGAGGTCGTATTCGCTCTGGAGAACAGGGAGCTGCCAAAGGAGGAGATAGAAGAGAGGATGCGGTGGGCACTGGAACTCACGAAGATCCCAGAGGACTACCTAGAGAAGCCCCCCTACGAGCTCAGCGGGGGCGAGAAGCAGAGGGTCGCCATAGCCAGCGTTCTCGCGATGAGACCCAAGATAATAATTCTGGACGAGCCGACCTCCATGCTCGATCCGATAGGCAAGACCGAGGTTATCGAAGTCTTGACCGAGATGAAGAGGAGGTACAACGCCACAGTGATCGTGATAGAGCACAGGCTGGAAGACATCGCTCCGCTGGCGGACAAGATGGTGCTCGTGTATCACGGCACCGTGCGGAAGGTGGCGCCCCCAAGGGAATTCTTCCAGGGTGTTGACTTCTTGCTCGAGCACGACGTCTTTCCACCGGACGTCATGGTGCTAGCCAACGAGCTCAGGAAGCGGGGTCTCTACGATGGCCCAGTGCCCATGACGCTGGAAGAGGCTGAACAAATGGTTAGGGAGATCGTAGGGGGTGTCGGGTAGTGGTGGAGGTCATTAGAGTCGAGAACGTGACGTACGTCTATCCAGATGGGACTGTTGGGCTCAGGGACGCCAGCCTGAGGGTAGAAGAGGGAGAGTTCTTGGCATTCATAGGACAGAACGGATCTGGGAAGACTACCCTCAGCAAGAATATCGCGGGCCTGCTCAAGCCCACGAAGGGGGACGTCTGGGTGTTCGGCAGAAATACCAAGGAGGTTCCCATGTCAGAGCTCGCGACCATGGTTGGCTACATATTCCAGAACCCGGACCACCAGCTGTTCAACCAGACGGTCTACGACGAGATCGCCTACGGTCCCAGAAACCTGAAGCTCCCCGAGGAGGAGGTGGAGGAGAGGGTAAGGGAGGCCATGGAGATAGTCGGGCTGGACGAGTCCTACAGGGACGAGCACCCGTTCTTCCTGAGCAAAGGGCTGAGGCAGAGGGTCGCCATAGCCAGCATACTGGCGATGAGGCCAAAGGTGATCATAGTAGACGAGCCCACCACCGGGCAGGACTTCAGGCAGTCGATAGACATCATGGACTTCCTGACAATGCTGAACCGGGAGCACGGGCACACGATCATCATAATAACCCACGACATGCCCATCGTGGCGAAGTACGCCGAGCGGACCGTGGCGATGGCTGGCGGGCGCATAATCCTTGACGGGCCAACCAGGTGGGTATTCTCTCAGTCCGAGGTATTGGCTCAGGCGAACATAAAGCCCCCCCAAGTAACAAGGCTGGCGCAAAGGCTAACGGACCTGGACTTTCCGCCAGATGTTCTGTCGGTAGAGGAGATGGCTTGCCTGATAGAGCAGAGAGCTCGTGGAGGAGCGTGAGATCTGGTAGAGGCTGCCTGCTGCGTCGATCTGAAGGTCACGACGGCTGCTGACAATCTCCAGGCCTACAGTGGTTAGATACCGCTTCATTGACGCTAGATCGACTTCTCCTGCTGGGCAAGGAGACCTTCGAGGCAGCGTAGCCACTGGCTAGATCTAATCGGTGGGGGCCAGGTGGGGTATTCTCTCAGTCCGAGGTATTGGCCACCTACCCTCAAACTTAGCGGTGGAATCTCTCGGCGATCTCAGGCCCCTCTAAGGTCTCCTATTCAAGCTCTGGGACCCATATAGAGGTTTTGGTTCTCCTCATTCCTCTCCTCTTTAGGGACTCGTGAATCTTCCGCAGCAGAGCTAGGCCAGGACCCTCGAAGAGCACCTCCCCCTCCTCGAGCGCGTCCACCAAGGTCGGGCACCCTCTCCTCAGCATGGAGACAGCTTCTTCCAGCGTGTAGGGGTGGGGCTCGATGGGGCCGAGGCCCTCAAGCAGCTCCATGATCTCACCTATTCTCTCCAAGTAGGGAGCGTCAAAGTCAGCCACCACCAAGAGGTCGTAGTCGCTCCAAGGGCCCCAGTCCCCCCTAGCTCGAGAGCCAAATAGCACCACCGCGTGTAACCTGTACCTCGATCTGAGCCTATCAACGGCCTCCTCCAATGACACGTCTCGCCACCTCCAGAAAGCGCTCCGCAGATTCTAGGGCCCTGAGAGAGGTTTCCTCATCGTACGCCTCGTGGGGGGTTCCAGATGGGTGAGCGTTTGGATACCTAGAGGGTATGTAGTGTCTATCTAGCTCCCGAGCCTTGGTGAACAGATCCCTTGCCAGATGCTCCCCAGAGGCCTCTGCGTATCTCTCCAGCAGGATCCTAACGCTGTGCCCCCACGGAGCCTCATTTACGCTGTACAGCATCGCCTTAACTGCTTTCTCAGCTGCCTGATGGCAGTAGAACACCGCGGCGTTGTACCTCCCTCTCTCGTGGAGTATCCTCGCGGTCTCGAGATCCCACTCGGCTTCGGAGAGCCAGCGCCTAGCCTCGCTCCTCACTGTACCAGGCCGAGCCTCCAAATACTTAACAAGTTTCGGCTCACGTCAAGACCCGACGCAGCTGCTTCTAGCTGTACGCCAC
>DRBY01000022.1 GCA_011042755.1 Thermoproteota archaeon
GGCTCAGAGGGTTCTCTGGGGAACGTTCTCTCCCGTGAAGACTGGAGAGGGCAGGGTCGTGGGCGCGATACCCGCGCTGGTAGAAGAGGGTATTGATGCGATCTACAGGCCCGGAGGTCTCCCAGACCTGGCAGGACTCATCGCGACAATCATAGTGTTCCTAATCGTCGTGTGGGCCTACGAGGTCCGCGTAGAGGTTCCAATAGCATTCTCGAGGGTCGGCGGCCAGAGGATTAGGTACCCGCTGAGGCTCCTGTACGTCAGCAACATCCCGATCATATTCACGCAGGCCCTCTACGGCGACATAAGGATCGTGTCAACTATACTCTGGAACAAATTCCACACGTCAACTAGCAAGGTGGCTCAGCTGCTCCTCTCGATATTCGGCAGGTACCAAGTCGATCCCGTCTCGGGGAACATGGTGCCCGTCAGCGGCCTGATGTACTATCTCTCGCCGCCCGGCGGCCCCGGTGCCGTGGCGGCATATCCCGGCAAGGCGCTGGTGTACTTAGGGTTATACGTGCTGCTCTCAGTAGCATTCGCAAAGGTGTGGGTGATCACATCTGGAATGGACGCTGAGAGCGTGGCCAGACAGTTCATCGCGCAGGGCATGGTGGTCCCAGGCAGGCGAGCCAGCACGCGCGTTCTCGCCGATACGATCAAGGGTTATGTCGAAGCTGTCACGCTGCTCGGTGGAGCGCTGGTAGGCCTGCTCGCCGCTCTAGCCGACTTTAGCGGTGCGATAGGCACTGGAAGCGGAATCCTGCTGGCTGTGACGATCACGGCATCGTTCTACGAGGTAATAGCTAGGGAGAGGGCTCTGGAGCTGTACCCGAGGCTCGCGAAGATACTGGGAGTGTGAGAAGTGTGGGAGACTTCAAGGAGCTGATAACACTCCCTCCCTACTCTATCTTATTCATCTTGGTGATCTCCTTCGTCATAACCCTCGCAACGACGCTCGTCAGCAAGAGAACCATAGACTACGACAAGATGCGGTACTACAGGAAGATAGTTGCTGAGTACACGCGTCTTCAGAAGGAGTACGCTTTTTCCAAGGGAGATAAGCGCTTGGCTAAGAAGCTGGAGAAGATGAAGCCAGCTTACTCGGAAGCTCAGGCAGAGATGACTAAGATGAGCATGAGGCCGATGCTCTACACGACGCTCCCCTTGCTGGCCATCTTCTGGATACTTAGGGGCATCTACTTTGAGATACCAATAGTCCGCCTTCCCTTTGCCCTTCCTATGATAGACCTGCTGAGGAGAGGGAGCTGCTTCGCCCCAGACGTCATAGGGTACGTCGGTCTGTACTTCATGTCAAGCTTCATGTTCTCGATGATTCTGCAGAGGCTTCTGGGAATCTCCCTCGACTAGGGGCTCAATCCTTAAATAGGCGTAGCTGGCTGGGCTCAAGGTCCCGGCGGAGGGGCTGAGGGATGCCTGAGGATCCATTCGGCCCTAGAAAGAGGCTTAAGAAGAGAAGGGTTGCTGTCAAGACGCCAGGTGGACGAACCGTTTACCACTACAGACGCAAGATTCACGGCAAGGCAAAGTGCGCCCGATGTGGAAGGCCGCTCACAGGAACTAGGACTGGGCCAAGGTCCGTCATGGCCAAGCTGGCCAAGAGCGAGAAGAGACCTAACCGCCCGTACGGTGGGTACCTGTGCTCCAAGTGCCTGAGGGACCTCATGATAGGCAGGGCTATCGGCGAGGGCTGGGCAGCCATGTCTCCCGCCGGGGGTCTCGCGTAAGCGCGAGACCAATCGCCTCGCGAGAGGTGAGCATCTATGGGAGTCATAGAGGTTGGTAGGCTCTGTGTTAAGGTTGCAGGTAGAGAAGCTGGGAGGAAGTGTGTCGTAGTCCGAATAATTGACAAGAACTTCGTAGAGATCACGGGACCCAAGAGCCTCACGGGCGTCAGGAGGAGGAGGGCTAACGTCAAGCATCTAGTCCCTCTTCCCGTTAAGATCGACATATCAGAGGGAGCCAGCGACGACGAGGTCCTAGAAGCCCTCAAATCGACGGCCATATATGAGGAACTCGTGAGAGAGACCAAGTCTAAGGGAGGAGGGGTTTCTTGATCTGCCCCCCCGGGGAGCCAGGGCCGGGCGAACTCTTGATCAAGGAAGAAGCCGAGCCCGGCCCCTATGGCTACGCGCCCCGGGAGAGGCCTATCGACATCTACCTCCAGTATGGCGCCATAAACCTGGACAAGCCCTCTGGCCCAACTTCGCACGAGGTCACTAAGTGGGTCAGGTCCCTCCTGGGCTTCCCGGGCAGGGTGGGTCACTGCGGGACCCTAGGGGCCTGGGGGCCAGGGATATCCCAAGGTTACTGGTGTCTTGCCCATCCTGCTCGGGAGAGCAACGAAGCTCAGTAGGCTCGTCACCAGGGCGGGCAAGGAGTACGTTGGCGTGCTCTACCTACACGGTGACGTGTCAGACCAAGAGCTGGAGGAAGTAATCAGCCAGTTCCGGGGCCCAATATACCAGCGGCCCCCCGTGAAGGCAGCCGTCGCGCGAGAGCTCAGAGTGAGGAGAGTGTGCGAGTTCGAGATCCTCGAGAGGGAGGACAGGTTCGTACTGGTTAGGACCGTGGTGGAGGCAGGAACGTACATCAGGCGGCTATTCTACGACGTGGGGGAAGTTCTGGGAGTTGGAGCCAGCATGAGAGAGCTGAGAAGGATTAGGTCTGGTCCTCTCCACGAGAGAGACTCTGTGACCATGCAGGACATTGAGAAGGCCGTAGCCAGCTGGGCAGAGGGGGACGAGGGGCCACTCCGCCGAGTGGTCACTCCAGTCGAAGAGGTGCTATCTCACGTACCGAGGATAGTCGTGAAGGATAGCGCGGTCTCGGCAATAGCCCACGGGGACGCCGTTAAGGCCCCAGGCGTGGTGGCCGTCAGCGAGGGTCTGAGGAAGAATAGGGAGGCCCTGGCAGTGACGCTAAAAGGAGAGGTTATTGCCGTGGTGAGGCCGACTATGGACGCTAAAGAAGTCTTAGACGCCGATAGGGGGATCGTGGCCGAGCCTGAGAGAGTGGTCATGGAAAGAGACTTGTACCCTCCGATGTGGAAGAAGGGCAAATCGTTATAATCGAGGTTAAGAGACACTCTTGGGGAGCCGGGGTGCCCTAGCCCGGAAGGGGGCGGGCCTGGAGGTGCCGAATTTGCCCGGGCACCTGAGAGCCCGTGGCCCATTGGGCCGCGTGGGTTCAAATCCCACCCCCGGCGCCACCCGTGGGCCGGTGGTCTAGTGGCTATGACGCCGCCCTTACGAGGCGGAGGTCGTGGGTTCGAGTCCCACCCGGCCCACTAAAACTCTTTGATGAGGAGTGAGGTCTTGATGGGATGTCTAGGGTAATCAAGGAGGAGGGAGGGTATTACGACAGAGATCCCAGGGAGTTTCAGCTGAGAGCCGCACTGATCTACCCGGGACCTTACCAGGCGGCTATAAACTCGCTGGGCCATCAGATAGTGTACTTCTTGGGCAACTCCGTGGAGGGCGTCATGGTAGAGCGATTCACCACAGACTCACTGGGGTCCATCGAGAGCGGCGCGGACCTCAAGGCGTTCGACGTCATCATGGCCTCGCTTCACTACGA
>DRBY01000023.1 GCA_011042755.1 Thermoproteota archaeon
AACCATCGCAGAGCTGGCCTCAGAGATCGAGGCTATTAAGACCCAAGCGTCTCAAGAGAAGGCAGAGGAGGTATTGTCCAGCCTGACGGCGATGGGGAGAAAGATAGCCAGAAGAATTCCGTAAGTGACTGGCGACTGTTAATAATATCTCTTGTCTTCCCACGACGAAGAGGTGCCTTCATGAGATGGTTTGGCATTGGCCTCGGCGGGGCAGGAGGGGCAATAATCGACAAAACATACGTCACGTTCTCGGGAGAGACCCCCTCTGCGATGATAGACGCCGTCGTGTTCAACACTTCCGTCTCGGACAGAGCCAAGCTCAGTGTGCTCAAGGATAGGTTCTACCTCTTTGGGAAATTCGGCGGAGCTGGCGTTGGTGCGCGCTGGAAGGACTCCATGAAGGCTATGATGGATCCAGAGAGCAGGGAGCTATTCGTCAGGGCGGTCTCAGAGAGAGGCATATCTGAGTCAACAGGCGTGATGCTCTCCGCCGCGCTTGGGGGTGGGACTGGAAGCGGCTCCATGCCCATAGTCGCCGAGTACGTAAAGGAACTCTTGGCAGGCCCCTCGGGAGAACTCACTCAGCCGATAATATCCGTCGGAGTTCTCCCATTCAAGTTTCCAAAGGAGAGCATGAGGTTCGCCTACAACTCGGCGATCGCGATAGCAAATATGCTGAAGAGAGTGGACTCACTTATCTTGCTGGATAACGAGATAGCCCGCGAGATCGTCTTGAGAGACGAGCCAGGCCTGACCGACGAACAGATACTGGACAGGATAAACTCTCTAGTGGGCAAGTGTCTAGTAGCGATGTCTGCAGCTGACGTCGAGCCTCTGAGAGGCGGGTACAAGACCACCTTCGACTCTCAAGACCTCAAGTCCATACTCAGATTCTTCGAGGCCTCCCTCACGGTTCCGTGCTACATGAGAGCTAGAGTGGAGTCCGTCGGCGGCAGCCTAGAATTCTTGACAGAAGCCGCTCTCCGCGAGGGCTGTCTGGCGGAGGTGCGCCCTGGAACTGCTCTAAAGGCTGCGCTGGTCGTGAGAGGGCCCGAGGAGTACCTAAACGTTGAGTCTGTGTTCGAGGCCAAGGAGCTCTTGAGCGAGAAGATAGCTGGTCTCGACATCAGGGAGGGGTTGGCCGTGGCTCCAGGCTCGAAGTACTTTGAGGTGGCGATCCTGCTCGTTGAACCCGAGCTTGTCAGGCTTCCCTCTCTACTCAAAGAGGCTAGGCTGTACTATGAGGTGCACGAAGAAGAGCTCACCAAGATGGAAGATACCCCTAGAGAGGAGTTTGAGGCTTACATTGAGGCAGTTGAGAGGCATCTCCTTGTCTCGGCTGAGAGCAGAGAGGAGGCGGCAACCAGGCCCAAGGCCGAGTGATGATTGAAGGATTTTTAACAAAATAACTGAAGGGCCCCCGCGGGATACTCTTGGGGCAGCTAGACCCCTTCTTCTACCCTGATTCTGTGGCAGTCATAGGCGCATCTCGTGAACCCGGGTCGGTAGGCCACGAGCTACTGAGAGTAATGGTAGAAAACAAGGAGAAGGGCCTCTATAGGGGGAGGCTCTACGCAGTTAACCCGAGGGCAACTGAGCCAATACTAGGTGTGCCCACATACAAGAGCGTCTCAGAGCTCCCAGAAGCGGTAGATCTGGGAGTCGTGGTTGTGCCAGCGAGGATAGTCCCAGCGGTCCTCGAGGAGTGCGGATCCAAGGGCATAAAGTACGTAATCGTGATCTCGGGAGGATTCGCCGAAGTCGGGGGAGAGGGCGTTAAGCTGCAGGAAGAGCTGATCCGAGTGGCCAAGAAGCACGGGATAAGAGTCGTAGGACCAAACTGCGTGGGAGTGGTCTGCCCTGAGACAGGAGTGGACACCATGTTCCTACCCTACTCGAAAGAGATAGGAGGGAAGCTGCTCCCCTCCTTGCCGAGACCTGGGCCCGGTAACATATCCCTCCTAACGCAGTCTGGTGCATTCGGCGTCGCGTGCGTGGACTACATGGCTGGCGAGGGTCTCGGCCTAGCCAAGTTCGTCAGCTACGGAAACAAGGCTGATGTGGACGAGGTAGAGCTGATGGAGTACCTGGCAGACGATCCCAAGACAAGGGTGATAGTGATCTACGCCGAGTCAATAGAGGAGGGCAGGAGGTTCGTTGAGGCGGCGCGGAGGACTGTCCCCAAGAAGCCTGTAGTCGTCCTCAAGGCTGGCAGAACCTCCGCCGGCGCAAGGGCGGCAAGCTCTCACACGGCCGCGCTAGCGGGGACCGACGAGGTCTACTCGGCTGCCTTCAAGCAGAGCGGGATCGTGAGGGTCTACGAGGTCGAGGAGCTATTTGACGTCACGAAGGCCCTCTCCATGCAGCCGCCAGCGAGAGGGAGGAGGGTCGCCGTCTTGACAGACGGCGGAGGAGCTGGTGTCATGACGGCAGACGAGCTAGAGAGTAGGGGCGCGGAGGTAGTGCCCCTGTCGTCGGAAACCAGGGCCAAGCTGGAGGCGCTGATGAGGGAGGGAATAATACCCCCGATATCCTCAGTCGCCAACCCTGTTGACGTGACGGGAAGCGCCACAGATGACGCATTCGTGGAGGCCCTCAAGGTTCTAGTGGAGGCTCCTGAGGTCGATGGGATAATAGTACTCCCGCTGCACCACGTTCCTGGGTTGACCTCGGATCTCCCCAACAGGATAGCAGAAGTCGCGAAGAAAGGCAACAAGCCTGTACTCGTTGCGGACATAGGTCAGGGAGCATATGGAGTGGCCTTCAGAGAGAGATTCGACGAGCTCGGTGTGCCGGCCTACCCAACGCCCGAGAGAGCCGCGAGAGCGATGGTTGGTCTAATAAAGTATGGAGAGGCCCTAAAGAGGCTAGGCGCCCTCTAACCCTCCTCTTCCCCCACTTCTCTTGCATCCTCAAGCCTGATGGGCTCAGCTAGCTCTTCCTCCGGCTGACTCCTCAGGGCGAAGTAGACGGCTCCGACGGCGCCGGCAATGGCGGCTACGGCCCATATCAAGATGCGCGCGATCACCACGATGATGATTAGCGCCAAGATAGCCGCTGCGATCAGTGGTAGGTACTTGATGAGGAAGAGGACAGCCAGAGCGCCGACGGTCAGTAGAAAGATGATGAAGGCGGCTAAGATCAGCGCATCACGGACCTTCATAGTCTAACCACCGCGTCAGCCAAACAGCGAGATCTCGAAGCCTCTGCTGCCAGACGACGGAATGTACTTGGCCAGCTCGGATGCCAGCGCGTGAATGTTCATCGACTGCAGGATGACCTTTCCCGGGCCCGTCAGCCTAGCTAGGAAGAGCCCCTCACCAGCGAACAGGATGGACCTTATTCCCCCGACCCTCTGGATGTCGTAGTCTACTGTGGACTCAAAGGCAACTAGCTGGCCTGTGTCGACTTTGAGAGTTTGTCCAGGCTTGAGATCGTACTCGACGAAGTCGCCGGCCGCGTGTATGAACACGATTCCAACGCCTCGGACTCTCTCCATGATGAGGCCCTCTCCGCCGAAGAGGGCCGCACCAAGCCTCCTGGCGATTCCTGAAAGAACCTCGACGCCATCCGTGGCCGCCA
>DRBY01000021.1 GCA_011042755.1 Thermoproteota archaeon
ACGGCCATAGCGGCAGGCTACACGCCAGTGATCCACGCTCACACTGGCCACGTGTCCGCCAGGTTCGTCGAGATCCTCAAGAAGCTTGACCCCAGGACCGGCCAGGTGATAGAGGAGAATCCGTCCTTCATCAAGAAGGGAGACGCCGCCATCGTTAAGATGAGACCCATCAAGCCCTTCGTCATTGAGAAGTACCAGGAGTTCCCGCCGCTGGGTAGGTTCGCCGTCAGAGACATGGGAATCACAGTCGCCGCCGGTATAGTACTGGATGTCAAGCCTCTCGAGAGGAAGAAGTAGAGGGGCTCCCCTCCCCACCCTTTTATTTGCGTGTTCAATCGGGCATCACTTGAGGACTTGGGGGATAGAGGATGGTGGAACGCCTCAGAATAGAGCTTGTCAGCACTAACGTGAAGAGCTTAGAGTCTACGGCAAAGGAGTTCAAGGAAGTAGCCGAGAAAATGGGCGTCAGAATAAGAGGTCCAATTCCCCTTCCAACCAAGAGGCTTAGAATCACAACGCTGAGGAATCCATCGGGTGAGGGAACGAATAGGTACGACCGATTCGAGCTGAGAATTCACAAAAGGATAATAGACGTGATTAACCCAGACGAGAGATTCATTCGAAGGATTATGGGGATCTCGATACCTGAGGACGTCAAGATCAGCATCGTGATGCTGTCCTGATGCCCGATTGGATCCAACTTCTTTTTGGATAAACAAAATAAAGCGCCCCATGGAATACAGACGTGGAAGTGGCGCCGGGGGTGGGATTTGAACCCACGCGGCCCCCGAGGGGCCACCGGCTCTCAAGGCCGGCGCCTTGGTCCGGGCTAGGCTACCCCGGCACCCCGACATCTGAAGTTCTTCGTCAATTAGGTTAGAGCAGGTGCGCTATAAATAGTGAGCGGAATGTGGAGGGGTTGCCCCCGCCGCCGAGTGACGAGTTCGCTCAGCTCACTTGAGGGGAACGTACTTGCTAGACCTCGTCGCGCCCTTGCCAGGCCTGCCATGCTGGACTATCTTGTTCGTCATGGCAAACTCACCGAGGTAGTGACCTATCATCTCGGGGGTTATCTGCACCTCGATAAACTCCTTGCCGTTGTGAACCGCAATCTTCATGCCAACCATCTCAGGCAGGATGGGCATGTCTCTCCTGTGAGTTCGGATGACTCTGTTTATTCCAGCAGCCTTGTACTTCCTGATCTTCTCCAAGAGCTTCTTGTTCTCTGGTGAGAGACCTCTCCTAAGGGTTCTCCTTATCCTAGCTGGCATCACCTCAGCCAGCTCGTCTAAGGTCATCTGAGTGAGCTGTTCGAGCATGTACCCTCTGTAGTAGAATTCCTTAGGCATTTTCAAGACCCCTTCAAGCGACCCCCCATATAAAGTTTGGAGGTATCACAGCTTTGCCCTCTTCTTCGCTCTTCCGGTCTTTCTGGCTGCTATGTGACCCACCTTCTGGCCTGGTGGTGCAGTTCTGGGCACCGTAGTCGGCTTGCCAGGCCTCTTGTGTGATCCGCCTCCGTGCGGGTGGCTGGCCGGGTTCATAGCCACACCCCTCACCTTAGGCCAACGCTTTGGGTGAACTCTCTCCTTGTAGTAAGCATTTCCAGCCTTGAGGAGCGGCTTCTCTATCCTTCCACCGCCAGCCACGACGCCTATGGTTGCCCTGGCCTTGCCGGTGACTATCTTGTCCTTCCCAGAGGGGAGTCTCAAGATAACTCTGTCTTCGTCGTGCGCGAACACTAGGGCGTAGGTCCCGCTCCTCCTAGCGATCTTCCCGCCATCTCCAGGCCTTATCTCCACGTTGCAGACCAGCGTTCCGTCGGGTATCTTGGATAGGGGCAGTACGTTGCCAGTTACGGGGGCTGCTCCGGGCCCTACCTCAATCTCCTGGCCTATGTGGACGCCCTCGGGTGGGATGTACAGCATCTCTTGACCATTCTCGAGCTTTACCCTTGCCAGAGGCGTCCACCTCGCCGGCTCATGCACGAACTCAACTATGGTACCTCTCATCGTTTCTGTCAGCCCGATCTGAGGGTACCTAGCAGGTCCGACCTTCAGGTGAGCCCTCGACCTGAACTGTATCCCGCCCCTGCCTTTCCTCTGAACTAGTATCCTCTTACCCATTGACCACCACCTCACAGTATGCCGAGTTGAGATGCCACATCTCTGGCCCTAAATTCTGGGCTCAGCTTAACGAACGCTTTCTTCTCTCCTCGGGCCGTTATGGTGACATTCACTTTTACAACCTTCACGTTAAACGCCTCCTCGACTGCCCTCTTCACCATCAACTTGTTGGCCTTCCTGTCTACTATGAACACTAGCTTATTCTCCGTATCTATGAGTCTGACCGCCTTCTCAGTAGCCAGCGGGCGGATGAGCACCTTATAAGGGTCGAACTCCAAACGCATCACCTCCTCAGGAAGGGCAGCTCGGCCTTCTTCAGCGTCTCGATGGCTCCGGCAGTCCATATCGTTAGCCTGCCAGGTACTCCGCCTGGGGCTAGGTGAATCACTCCCAGGTTGTCGACCTTAACCACATCGACCCCCGGTATGTTCCTGGCAGCCCTAGCGATGCCACCGTCCTCGTGGTACACCACCAGCGGGCCTCTGGCTCGCTGCCTCACTCTACCTCTCATCTTACCCCTTCCAGCTCTGATCTTGCGGAACCTCTTCTTCAACCTGAGCAGCTCTTCCTCTAGCCCGAGCTTGAGTAAGAACTCGTAGAATTCCTTCGTCTTGCTGATGGAAGCTAGGTCATCGACCACTATTACGGGAACCTCTTGGAGGTTACCCAGCCTGTGTCTAGCGGAGACCAGCTCTAGGGAGGCCGTGGCTGCTATGGCAGACCTTATGGCTAGGCGCCTCTCTTTCTTGTTCACTCTCTCCCAGATCACCTTATCGACCCTAGGAGCGTGCACCCTGACGCCGCCCACGGTCATGGCAGCCCTGGCCGCTCGGGCGGCCGCCGGGTATCCTCTTCCCTTCACTCTCGGCACTCTTGCCACTCCATGACCCGCGCCCCAGGATTCGGCAGAGGTCCTGAGCCCAGCCAACGGATCTCTTCCCTGGGGCTGTATTCTAGCCGTGAGGCTCGAGAGGTACGCTCTCCGAATGACATCCGGCCTCACGGGAGTGAGGAAGACTTCTGGGAGCTCAACTTCACCCGCAGCCTGAGCATCCAGGTCGAGCAGTGGGCGCCTCAGATCCGTCATTTCAACCACCTCCACCTCCTCCCGCCGCTGCCTTCAGCTGCTCTAGGTAGCCCACTCCCGAGATGTAGACGATCTTTGGCTCAGGCAGGTCCTCGGCGTACGGCCTTATTGGATGCCTCATCATGACGAACCTCTTGGCTGGGCCTGGTACTGAGCCTGAAACCAGGAGGTAGTCACTTCTGACCCTGCCATAGTTCTTGAAGCCCCCGCCGGGTGGGTTGATGTCCGGCTGAGCCTCCGACAGAATTTCTCCATTCTTTGAGAACTCAGCTTTCCCGGTCAGGAGGATCCTCTTGTTGTACTCAGTCCTCTTG
>DRBY01000132.1 GCA_011042755.1 Thermoproteota archaeon
ATGATCGCCTCCTTGAGGCCCTTGCTCTGCGCCAGCTGGGCCAGCTCCTGGCTGAAGGCATCCTTGACCTGCCTCCACTCGTAGTAACCAACGTACTTGACGACCCTGCCGTCGCCCAGGTCCTTGGTGCCCTTGAAGAACGGCTTCTTGTAGTTGGCCTTGCCAGTGAACACGACCTCAGGGTCGTAGTAGAAGCTCTCGGCGATCGGGTACCTGACACCCATCTCCTCAAGGTCCACTATCCTATAGTCTCCGTTCTCATCGAAGATAACGAACTTCCCAACGACCTCCTCGTCGTAGAGGAGCCTCCACGGGTCGACGGCTCCGGTGAATATGTCGGTCTTACCGCTCCATGCCCTCTTGTAGAACTTGCCGATGACGAAGTTGTGCCCGGGGATGAAAGCCGGCCTCCAGTCGCCGGTCTTGGAGTCCCTTATCTCGCCGGTCTCTCCGGTGATGGTGACCGTCTGGCCGTCGAGCTCGGGCCCGACCGCATACCTCCCGGCCGGGAACCTGTAGGTCACGGTCCTCTCGAGGGTCTTGGACAGGGTCCAGAGGTTGTACAGGATCCTGACGTTCTTGGGCCAGGACCATCCCCAGTCCTTGTACATGAGGTAGGTCCGGTCGAGGATGCCGTCTATCTGATCCTCGGACCTGAGTATCGGGATCCTCCTCTTGGCGAGGATCTTGTGCCTCACCCAGTCGTACATGCCGTTGTAGAGATCGACTGCCGCGTCGATCTCGCGGTAGACCAGCTCTGGATCGGCCTCGGCATAGTCCAGGTCTGGGTACCTGCCAGAGGCGTAGTCCATGAAGACCCTCACTCGCCTCTCGTAGAGCTTGACGAAGTCGCCCCTCTTCGGGTTCTTGATCAGCACGTTCTCCCTGCTCTTGCCGTAGACCTCGCTGGGCAGCTTGACCACTCCGTTCTTCCTGAAGTGCTCCCAGAGCTTGAGCATTATCCAGAGGTCGGGCTTCGCGTCACCCGGCGGCGGGACGACGCGGTCCTGCCACTGGAGCCACCTGTTGCTGTTGGTTATGCTGCCGTACTTCTCGTACTGCACGGCGCCCGGCAGGAGGACGTCGGCGAACGTGGCGGTCTCGGTCTCCCAGAGGTCCACCACGACGAGCAGCTTCAGGGAGGCCAGGGCCATGTACTCGGTCAGGGTGTCCGCGTTGCTCACTGCGGGGTTCTCGGCCATGATTATGGCGGCCTTGATCACATCGTCGAACAGGGCGCCCTGCCACCACGTGTTCTCGGTGTAGCCAGCGCCGAACGGGATGTCGCTTATCACGGTGCCATTCTGCGGGTCGCTCTCCGGGTCGGTGCCCACGAAGATGCCCCAGGTCAGCTCGAACTTCCTCCAGTTGTGGAACCACCAGCTCCAGAGCACCTTGGTGGAGTTGACCTTCCCCTTCTCGTTGGGGCCGAACGCCGAGCCGGCCCACTCAGGGATCTCCCAGTTCCAGGCGTCCGGGAACCCCTGGTTCTTCCAGTCCTGGTAGACCCTTATCTGCAGGGTGCTGGACGGCTGCTTGATGTAGCCCGGCAGGATGTGGGAGAGTATGCACATGTCGGTGGTCCCCTGCACGTTGCTGTGGCCCCTGTAGGGGTTCAGGCCTCCTCCGGGGAAGCCCATGTTGCCCAGGGTGAGCTGGACCAGGGTGCTCAGCCTGGTTATCTGGGTCCCTATGTGGTGCTGGGTCATCCCCATGGCCCACTGGATGGAGGCGAACTTCTTGAAGCCCGTCGTCACTCCCGAGTTCTCCACAAAGGTCTGAGCTATCAGCCTGAGCTTCTCCACCGGTATTCCGGTGATCCTAGATACCTCCTCGGCCGTGTACTCCTTAGCGATCTCCTTGAACTCGTTGATCTCCTCGAGGTCGACGTTGAACCTCTGGGCGTACTCCTTGAATGTGTCGAGCTGGTCGACGGGCGGGTTCCGCTCCCAGAACGCGTAGTGCAGGATGTAGAGCAGGAACGCCAGGTCGCTTCCCGGCCTGAAGAACGCGAATATGTCGGCCTGGCTGGCGGTCCTGTTGTACCTCGGGTCGACCACTATCAGCTTGAGCGTTCCCTTCTCCTTGCCCCTCAGGGTGTGCCTCATGCTCACCGGATGAGCCTCGGCCGGGTTGCCGCCGAAGATCAGGTACGCGGAGATGAACTGGGTGTCTATGAAGGTCTGGGTCTGGGCGCCGAAGCCCACCGTGCCGGCCAGGCCAGCAACGGTGGTGGAGTGGCACCTCCTGGCGTCGTGGTCGATGTTGTGGGAGCCCATGAGCGCGGCCATCTTCTTGATGATGTAGGCCTCCTCGTTGGTCAGCTTGGCCCCCGCCTCGATCATGACGGGGAACTTCTTGCCGAGGTAGTAGTAGCCGTCGGACTGCCTCGGGCTCCAGTTCACCTCGTCCAGTATCTCCTTGATGCGTCTCGAGATGTACTCAAAGGCGTCCTCCCAGGTCACGGGCTTCCAGATGGGCTTGTACTTCTCCAGGACGGCCCTGAGCTCCTCCTGGCTCCTCACCTTCTTGAGCTCCTCCAGGGGCGGCTTCGGGTTGACCCTGATCATGGGGGTCCTGAGCCTGCGCGGGTTGTGGTCGCCGAACAGCTCTATGGAGGCCTGGCCCTTCGGGCAGAGCTTGCCCTCGTTTATCGGGTTGTCCGGGTCGCCCTCGACGTGGATGACCCTGTCGCCCACCTTGTAGAAGATTATGCCGCAGCCCACGGCGCAGTACGCGCAGACTCCGCGGACCTCGCGGGCCGCCTCAAGGTCCTTGTGGCCTATCTCGCCCAGCCCGTACCGCTTTGGCTGGTCTAGAGCCAGTACCTTCCTCGCTGAGTCGCTGAGAAGCAGAGGCACCGTTCCGAGGCCCACTAGCTTCAGAAACTCTCTCCTGCGGATTGCATGGTCTTCCAAACGGGTTCACCCCTCCTCAGTCAGGGTGTTGGCAGACCCGACGTATCAAAACTAATAAATCGTCGATATTCTCGTTTAGAATAACGCCGATTATTTCCGAGATAGTTGAAATAACAATTGTTATATCAACCTTCATTGGATATAATCATTGTTCAGGAGAGACTCCTTTAGTTCACGATAGAAATAAAATTCTATATTCCACATTTGGATGTATTATTCAATTGTTAATATCACTAATGCGTGAAGAAAATTCACGCTCACGCCCGTTCTCAAGAATCAGAAGTGGTCTCACGGTGCTCACTCATCGGGATTTGGGCAGGCGCCAGAGGCAATCAAACGCGTTTCCCGCGAGTGATGCTCGCCGTCGCAGACCGATAGACCATTATAGTTCACACAGATTTCCCCTTCTCGAGAGGGGTGCGGAGAGTGGAGGCTGAAGAGAACTTCGCCGAGGAGATGCCAGAGGATTACTTCGCTCTGGAAGAGATGCTCTATCCGGAAACCTCCAAGTGCAGGAAGAAGGGGGCGAAGAAGAGGGACAAGTTCGACGTCAAGCGGAGGGGTTGAGGTAGAGCCTCTCCGGCG
>DRBY01000058.1 GCA_011042755.1 Thermoproteota archaeon
ACAGTAGAGCCCACCGTTAGCGTAAGCGAGGCCGAAGCGAGCAACGTTAGCGTGAAGGCCGCAGAGATCGTGGACCAGAACTCCTCCGTGTTGCTCCGAAGAGAGGGCTCCATGGAACCTATGTTCAGCCCCGTGCTTAGCCTCCCCGACAGGACTCCATTCACCGCGCCCCTGGCGCTGAGCATTCCGGGATAGACAGCCACTGCCCAGGGGATTGCCCTGAGAAAATCAATCTGTGAGGCTATCACTCCGCCGGCAAGCAGGTCTCCTAGGCCGAAGGTCATGGCTACCAGAGCTCGCGTCAGCGCCTTCGCATACCTCTTGCTCAGCTCTGCCAGCCGAGTTCTCCTCAACTCCCCATCTCAGAGCACCCCTGGGCATCTCTAACCCTTCAAAACAGACCGGCAATAAAAAGGCTCCGATCTGAGGGTGATAGAGCTCCCAATATCGCGCTGAAACTCAGAGTTCTGACCAACTAGCCGCGTCGAGGGAGCGGCAAGGTATAGGAGAATTATTTGACTCACCATCTAACTGGCCTTGGGTGAGTTCTACGATGAGTGACAGGGTCATCGGCGTCGCTCTGATGATCATCTCGCTGATTGCAGCCGTCCTCTATGTCTGGGGGCTACTGACTCCTAGGTGGGATCTCATACTCCTCATAGCTCATCGCAGCCTCCGCGGTTCTGGCGATCTTAGGGCTGATCGGGTGGATCGGGTACTCGCTAGCCACGGTCCCCTCTCCCTCAGAGGTCTTGGAAGAAGGAATCGCCAATGAGGGGGAGGGCCAACCAGCCGATTGAGCGATCACATGAAAGAGATCAGGGCTCCTTCTCTCCCAGCTCGTCTATCAGCGGCCGCGAGCCCAGGTACTCCGCAGCCGTGATGACCTTGACGCCGCTCTTCTGAGCCTCTGCAAACACCTCGGCCACACGCTCCCGCCACCTCTTCTCCCTCTGCAGATGGTGGTCGTATATCACCAGCTCGGGCCGAGACTTCACGATCGCCACGGCGTTCTCCACGGCCCGCTGGAGGTTGATCCTGTTCAGCATGTAGGGGAAGAGGTAGGTCGGCGGACCGTCGAGGATCACCGCGTCGGGCTCCAGCTTGACCACGTACTCCGCGTAGTCCTCAATCTCTGGCCCCATGAGGTCGCTCGAGTAGAACACAACGCGGTTCGAGCTCCTGATCACTATGGGCGTGACCCACCCGGTTCGGTCGTACTCGACGCCGTGGAACCAGGGCTCGAGGATCTCAAGGGTCGTGTCGCCGAACTCGAACCTCCTGCCGTCCCCCCACACGACCTTTGTCCCATCTCTCAGCTCGATCTCTTTGACCCAGGGTTGGCGGGACCAGAGGTTCGTTGCGAGCTTCTCGAACCACCGCCTTCCCTTTGCCAAAATCTCCTGTCTGCGTTTCTGGTAGTCTCCATAGTCCCTCGACAAAGCTGAGCTGAGGCGCTCCACGGGGTCCTCGAACTCGTCCTCCTGTGGAGGCGCCAGGTGGTTCTCTAAGGAATCTCCAACAAGCTCCAGCAGCTCTGATAAGAAGAGCCTAGCCCTCTTCCACTGGCTCTCGTTGATGTACTTGTTTGGGTTCTTGAGAATGAGCAGCTTCCCAAAGAGCGCGTCTGGCCTGGAGATGTCCTCGTGGCTAGGTCGGTAGTGGTGGTCGTAGTGGTAATGCGTAATGACCACGGCGGAGGCCCTAGAGACCCACTCCTCGATGGTCCTCAGGGCCTCCCTCCTCAGCCTGGCCTTCTCTCCGGGCGGGAGAGGGTAGCTGGGCTGCATCATAGAGGCTCCGGGGTCGATTACGACCACTCCCTCGCTCGTCTCAATGGCTATTGAGGCGCTCTTGGCGCCTAGGCTGTCGAACCAGAGGAGCCTGATGCCTAGGTCTTCTAACACGCTCACTTTGACTTTCACCTAGCTCAGGGCGCTGCACAAGCTAGAAACCTCCTCTCCAAGGCTAAGTAGTCAAACCTTCGTGTAGATCTCTATACCCAACTTCTTAGATGCCCTGACGGCAGATTCATCAGCGTACGGCGTCACCAGGATGAGCCTAGAGGGGCTCCTCCCAGTGACTTTCCGGTAGAGATCAGCCTTTCTCTTGAATGTGTAGACATCTGAGGCCCTCGCATGAGCGGCAATCTCGACGAGAAGGATTCTCTCATCCCTAACCGCTACGTCAATCTCTACCGGGCTTGGGTACCCGTATACAAAACCCTCCTCGTCGAAAAATTCCCAGCGCTCTACCTCTAAGTCGAACTCCTTGCCGAGTATCCCTCGCAGGCCCTGCCGGAAGGCCTCCTCGCTGAGGAGACCCCAGCGCACTCCAAGGGCCGATATATGCCTCTCGACCAGCTCGAAGCCCTTCACCATGTCCTCCCGGAGCCTGGCCATCTCCCTCCTGAGCTCGGCAATCTCGGCGTCGTGCCGCTCGAAGCCCTTCACCATGTCCTCCCGGAGCCTGGCCATCTCAGCCTGATGAGCATCCAGTCTCCTGAGTATTTCCTCAAGGCCCAAAAGGCCAGCCACCGCGTATCTAAACTCCTCGTCCTTCTTCAGGAGATCTAGAACCTTCCTCTTGAACTCAACCTCTTCCATGGGACTCGCTCCCGCAGACCCGCCGAGAATTCAAGAAAAGCGGAGTGTAAAAAATTTGGGATCCGTCCCGGCAATTGAGCAGGGGGTTTCCCTACAGGTAGCCTAAGTCCCTCAGCCTCTTCTTGATCTCTTCTTCCTCCTCGGGCGTGTAGACCTGCTCCTCGCTCTCCTCAGACACCACCTCGTTGAGGAGGAACTCCACCAGCTCCTCAACCGAGGAGAAGTCTTGAGTCTGCTCGACCCACTTCTTGGCCTTGTCGTAGAGCTCCTTGGAGATCTCGAGGCTGACCTTCTCGTCGCTCAAGCTTCTTCCACCTCAGAGGCTGACTGTTCGCGCCTGCTTAAGAAAGTTCGCACGAGACTCATTAAATCGCCTCGCGAGGCGCTTACGCAAGCGAAAGCGCCTTAACCATAGTCAAAATTCCCAGAGCAAGTGTGAGCAACCCTACGAAACGCTCAAAAGCCTTCTTGCAAAGCTTCTTCACCGAGAACGCGGCCAGCGGCGTTGAAGACACGGCTTCAACAGCTAGGGCTCCCCAGACTCTCGCATCAAACACATCAGTTCCCAGAGTCGCGTACAGCAGGAGACTAGCGAGACAAGTCAGCCCCTCGGCGAGAGCGGTTATTCCTACAGCCCTCTTCCCCTCTATGCCAGATAGTACCTGCCCGCTCACTATGAGGGGGCCGTACCCTCCCCCGCTCACGGCCTTGTTGAACGACGCCGCGACCCCGAGCGCGAGGATCTTGCGCCAGGAGAAACCCCCTGTCCCTCTGTAACCAGAGAGGATCAGGAGACCCATGCTTGCCGCGAGCAGACCTATGTACAGCTTGATCACTCTCGTTGGAAGGTTGAGGGAGATCATCACAGCTAACGC
>DRBY01000054.1 GCA_011042755.1 Thermoproteota archaeon
AACCTCGCCTTCTCGAGTACTATGGCCACGCCGAGCAGGCCCAATATTCCCCCAGACGCGCCGACAGAGACCGCCGAGGGGTTTAAGAGCGCCGATCCGAGACTGCCCATGACGCCTGAAGTTAGGAATATTGAGATGGTCTTCTTGGGGCCGAGCGCTCCCTCTGACATCGGGCCGAGGAAGTACAGAGCATAGGAATTGAATGCGAGGTGGATTATGCCAGCGTGGAGGAACATAGAGGTCAGGAGCGTGTAGACTCGTCCAGAGAGGATGGATTCGAGCGAGGAGCCCCAGTAATGGAGGATTTTCCAAGAGGGAAACAGGCTCAGCCCTGGACAAGACGCGAGGTAGCCTGTAGCCATGAGGGAGAGCAGAGCCGATGTGGCGATGGGCACGCTAGAGTACCTCCTGAGGACTAGGAACACCGCTATCCCGGCAGCGATGGATCCCAAGAGATTCACACTCACACCCCCACAAGCTCCTTAGCCAGCGTCGCGACCGCTGCGGCCGCCGCGACTGGAGACACGGCGGCTGCGTGGAGCGCCAGCCCAGCGCTCAAAACCTTGACTGCCGTCCCTCCCTGCCTATCTACGTGGAACGAGGCCGATAACTCATCCTCTCGTCTCTTAATGAGCGACATCAGCCTGTCGAGCTGTTTGACGCTTAATCGCTCCAAGAACGTCCTGATAGCCAGCCCTAGGGCCACCTCTTTCCCAAACTCAGCCCACCACATAGCGTCGTACCTACCCAGACTGCGGCGATTCTCCACGTGACTGATCACTGCCTCTGCAGCCATCCTAGCCCCAGATACACCCCAGAAGACTCCTCCCCTGCTGAGGGGCTTGACTTGGCCTGCTGCATCTCCCACGATCAGCACCCACGAATCTCCTAGTCTGAAGGAGAGCCTCCTGAGCGGTCTCCTAGGAATGAGCCCTCCTCTAACTTCTAGAACGTGGCAGCCCTTCTCCAGGGCCCAAGTTAGCACTGGAGAGCCTAGTGGGCCAAGCGCTCCTCTCATCCTTCCGCTCGGGCCTGGCTGAATCCACGAGAAGCTCGATCCACCCCTCAGCTTCACGTAGTAGCCGTCGAGGTTAGGCGACTCACACCTCGCGTTTACCCCGATATCCAACCCGGGTGACCGAAGGCCTAGGAGGCTCCTGACACGCGACGACGCGCCGTCTGCTCCAACGAGGTACGTGTACCTGACAGTAATCCTTCCCGCGGGAGACTTTAACTCAGCCTGGCCGTCGGCTAGCTTCACAAACCTAGTCCGCGTTAGTACCTCCGCTCCCTCAGATGCGGCAGCCTCGGCGAGCCGATAGTCCATGAGCTCCCTGTCGACCACCACTGCGAGCCTGCGACCACCGTCTACCCTGAGGCGAACCCCTCCGGGAGACTCAAACTCAGCCCACTCAACTTCTCCGACAATCCACGACTCGTCTTTCAGAGGAAGCGCGTCCCAAGCCAGCGGGCCCAGGATTCCAGAGCAGGGGGTCCTCAGTCCAGGCTTACGCTTAGAGTCTGCAACTAACACTCGAAGTCCTGCTCTTGAGAGGAGTAAAGCAGATGTTGAGCCAGCAGGACCAGCTCCAACTACTAAGACGTCAACCTCGGTGAGCCTCGACAATTTGCCTCAGCGCCTCCTCATCCAGGGGCCCTTGGTGAACCAGCTTACCATCGATGATTATCGCGGGGAGCATCTTGACTCCCTTGCTAAGGGCCAGCCTCTGACCAGCCAAGGTTCTCACGGAAACCTCTCCGTACTCGAGGCCCTCTCTCTGGCAGAACTCCCTCACAAGCCTGGCGGTTTGCAGCGAGACCTCGCAAAGCTGGGAGACGACCACGACTACCTTCACTAGCCCTCACCGGACTCTTCCAAAGTCCAGGGGGCCCTAACGAACTTGAATCTGACAGGCCTCCCGACAAGTCTCTTCACGTAGCCAACCGCCTCAAGTCTCTTCAAGTAGTCTCTTGCCGTGGGATCTGCGACTCCCAAGAAGTTGGCTACTTCTACGCTCGTCTTCGGGCCCTGCACTTCGAGGTAGCGGAGAGCCCTGAGGGCCTTGTCGCGCCTAGTCAACTCGTTTATCAGCCTCTGCACGAGTCCCGACTCCATTGCTGCGCCCATCCTCTTCCTAGTCTCTAGCTCGGCCGCCTTCTCAACGAGTTCCTCCATTCTCCTGACGATCTCGTCGAAGGCATCCCCTCCCGACCACTTCAGCTTGCCCTCGACTACCTCTGGAATCAGCTTTGCGAGATCGGTCAGCATCGAGCTGAAGACATCATCAAACAGCATGGAGACCTCTTCCTCCAGCCCGTCGCCTCCCCCGCCGACTAGAATGTTGATTCCATTCAGTAGCATGCTCTTGTAGCCCTCTCGCCTCAGGTTCATGTGCTCTACGAGCTTCCTAGAGAGGGCTCCACTCAGCTCAGAGGCGAACTCTCTCCTAAGCTTATCGATATCCCCTAGGTACTTCTGACGCAGCTCTTTTTCAACCTCCTCTTTTATTTCATTGAAAAGATCTTCTTCTGGTGATCCCATGGGAGATCAGCCTCTCTACTTGCAGGGGGAGGCGCCTGGCCTTCAATCGAATGTCCCCCGCCCTATTACTATAAACTTGGAGCAGGTCCAAGGTGTTACCTCCCCTCCACCCGAATATCAATTCGGTACTTCCAGACCCTTGGAGAGTAGCTCCCCACCCTACGCCAGCCGACTACCCTAGCCCTCCTGCCGAGAGACTCCGCAGCCTTTGATACAAGCTTGGCAGCCCTCTCGGGAGCATCATCCCCTCCCCAGTAGTAGAAGTGTATCCACCCGCCTTCTGGCTTCAGGCACTTGATGGCAAGATCCAGGAACAGGTACGCACCTTTGGGGAGGGGCATCACAACCCTGTCGAACCTGCCGAACATCGAGGGGCAGACCTCCCTCACGTCTCCGAGAACCGCTCTTACTTTCCCCTCAAGCCTATTCAGCTGGATGTTCTCTTGGAAATACCTGACCGCATCGGGATTTATCTCGATCCCCACGACCTCCGCAACCTTGGGCTGAGCCCTTGCTATAGCCACGGCATACGGCCCCACGCCGGCGAACATCACGAGCACTCTCTCGCCAGGCTCCACGCGCGAGGCCACATCGGCCCTGTCTGTCGCCTCCCGGGGGGAGAAGTAGACCTTCCTGGGGTCGAGCTTGAGCCTGTAGCCGTGCTCCCGGTGGATGACCTCGGTGTCCTCATCGCCCCAGACCAGCAGGTACTTCCTCAATCGTTCTTCCCCCTCCCTCGGGCCTAGCTTAACTAGGACGGACTTGACGTGCTTGTGCCTTGAGGCAACCTCCCTCGCGATGTCCAGAGGGTCCTGCCCCTCGGGGACTTCAACGATGGCTACGGCTCCGGTTTCCCTGGAGCCTATGAGATCGTAGGCTATCCTCCTGAGAGTCCTCCTGCCCATTCCCCCAC
>DRBY01000072.1 GCA_011042755.1 Thermoproteota archaeon
CCCAAGGCACCTGGCAGCTGTGGCAGTTCTGCTGGCCTTGGAGCGAGCCGGAATACCCCTCAGGGTGAGGGACGGAGCTAAGATTCCCTTCAAGTCGCTCCTGAAGAAGCTCGGTCTCGGGAAGAGCAGGTGGAAGGAGACCGCGAGGCTCCTAGACCCACGGAGCGACTGCTGTTATGGCCGCCGCGAGGTAGACAGACCCGAAGTGGCGGGACCTCCTGGCGGCCTGGAGGAGGCAGGCAACCGCCAGCCCAACCCAGGGAGAGAGGCCCATGATCGGAGTGAGAGCGATGATCAGCTTGAGGTCCCCTCCCCCAACCCCAAGCCTGTGTATCAGCAGGGCCGGCAGAGCTGAGAGCGATGTCACTAAGAGGACAGAGCCCACTCGCGCACCAGAGAGCAGAGAAACTACCATGTTTATCGCTAGAAGCGCGGCGTTGAGGCAGTTTGGCACCTTTCCAGTTCTCGCGTCGACGGCTGCCGCCAGCCAAGCTTCAGTTACTCCCAGCAGAGTTAGCCAGCGCATCTTCAAGCACCGAGCACTCGCATCAGTAGGTGCGCCGCCATCGCAGACGCGGGAGAGACGGCAAGCCAACGCGGGTCGTCTCCCACTTCTGACAGCACCAGCGCTGAGAAGCCAAGGCACATAACTGCGAGTGAGAACTCTACGCTAGTCTGCGGGCTCACAAAGGCCTGAAAGAATAGCGAAGCTGCCCTGCCCATTATTACGGCAGAGGCACTCATAACGGCTGATAGAAGTCTGCAGACCCTCCTGTGCCACTGGAGCATCGCCTCCCTCTCACGCTCCACCTGGCGAATCACGCGCGCAGACGCGGCGGCGTGTCTCAAGAGGCGACCTAGCTCCCTCGGCTCCGCCTCGCTGAGGAGGATGTGGGCCAGCGGCGAGTCTTTCCCGAATACCCTTGCTGCCTCACTGAGCCCTCTGGCGAAATCTCCCTCCGTGGCGATCGTCTGAGCGGGTCTCTTCAACTCGGGGTTCGCTCGGGCCAATTCGATTATCGCCGCGGCGGGCGTGTACCCCGACTCTAGGGCCGCCGCCAGGGACTCCATCAGGGAGATCCTCTCCTCCACCTGACCCACCTCAGGGCGGAGACGGCCATCATGACTGAAGAGAGGGCTAGCGAGAGAGGGGCCATGCTCTCAGGGGGTATCGACCCGATCACCGAGGCCGTTACGAGGAGCGTCATCGCCGCGTAAGAGAGCGTCGTCCTTACGCCTACGCGGAGCGATATGTCTCGAGACTCCCTCTCTAGCTCCGCGGCTGCAAATCTCCTGAGGACCTCCAGAGAGCTCTCAAGGTCTGCTCCTCTGGCTAGTGAGAGGATTGCTTCTCTGAAGGCCCCGTCGTGGCGAGACAGCGATTCCTCTAGCGCCCTCTCTAGGGGGTCCCCCTCGACAGCCGCTCTCAGCAGGGCCTCTCTGAAGGAGTGAGCGTAAGGCTCTCCAGCTAGAGAGGCAGCCAAGTCCGTAGCTACGGGCAGCCCTCCCGGCAGGCCGGAGCAGAATGCGTGGACAGCCCTTATCCTCTGCCTAACCTCGCCCACCGAACCCACGCCGCCTCACCCCTGAGGCGATCGACTGCCTCCCGATTCGTCGACGCTCCGAGGAGCGACCTGAGGAGCGTTTCGTACTCAGGACTCGGAGCGGGATCTAGACGATCCCAAGAGCCCCCAGATATAGTTCCCAGCTCAAGAACCCTTCGCTCTCTCATGAGGACTATCAGCGTTCCATCGAGAGCTTCTAGAAGACGCCAGGCCCTCCACTTTCTCAGCAGCCCCCTCCTGTCGGATGCATGTGTGGTGGCGAGCACCCTGAATCCGGAGTCAGCCGCAAAGGCGAACGCCTCGGCGTGCTCTCTATTCAATATCTCTCCTAAGAAGACCAGGTCTGGATTGCGGTGGAGGAGGGCTATCACCGCGTCCGTTCTGGCCCCCGAGATTGAGTAGGCGTGATGCAGCAGTCCGTACTCCCTCAGATCCTCTATCTCGCGAACTTCCTCCACGCTCACGATTCTCCAGGAGGGGTCCGAGAGGGCTAGGAGAGCGTTGCAGAGTGTGGTCTTTCCCGAGGCGGTTGGACCTGCCACGAGAACCGGGGTCCCTCCGCTGAGCTGCTGGAGGATGAACGCCGCCTCCTCCATGCTCAGAGTCCCCAACGTCACTAGGCGGGGCAGCGGGAGTCTAGACATGGCGGCCAGATTTCGGGCATCGAAGCAGGGGGTCGCGGCTGGAGGGACGTCAACGGCGAGCCTGACCCGACGTCCGCTCAGCTCAACATCAACCTTCGTCATCGGTCTCGCGTATCCCACTCCACCGTGAGGGTGAATCTCTGCGAGGCTTCGTATCCTCTCAAAATCGACCTCATCCACTCTCAGGTTTTCTACCACCAGCCTGCCAGCCACTACGTGATCCACATAGACCGGAGATCCCAGTGATCCGTAGACCTCTGTCACGTCTATCCCAAGCAGTAAGATCAGAATTGGCCAGAGCTTTGTCGACCTGACGGCGGCCTCTAAGGCTAAGTCGTACGGCCCTCCCCCCAGCATCTTTAGGGCGATTTTTGCCCTGTAACTCACGACATCCCAGACATCCGGCCTTGGCGCGCCTGGTGGGTATCTCCCCCGAAGGTACTCCCCCAAGGCTGCAGCAGAGGCCGCCCTGTCGTCATGGAGCCAGCTCTTTGGCACCAGGAGCACCCTGCCGCGGGAGAAGGCTAGGAGCGCCGGGCCTAGGTCCTCCACGACAGAGTCTACCTTCGTCTGTGGCGGCGGAGGAGGAGGGGGGACCCTCTCTAGAACCGACCTGGCCCTACGGTCCCCTCTTGCAGCCAGCGCTCTAATCTCGTCGTAGGTCTCCGTGGGTCTAGTTAAGAGACCCTCAGTCCACCTATCGCCGCTCTCCACAGCCGCCTTGGCGTATAGGGATATCCTCGATTCCCCCAGCAGCATTAGACACCCTCAGGGCTCAGTGACGTTTGTCGTCGTGTTCGTCTGCTCGCCCTCGAAGTGGAATAGCCTTGAGAGCCTCTCCTTCAATTCCTGGACGAAATCTAGGAACTTCTTGTCCGTCAGGTCGGGGAGGTGCCAAGTGAAGTCTACGACGCTGGCCACTGGGTTGACGACCAAGACGAAGAACGCCGCCACGGTTGCGGCTATGAGGAGAGCCTGCTCCACGGTCTGAGTAACACCCCTCTCGTCGGCGAGGAACTCTGACAGGGCCTGCAGCACCCTCTTGGGCCTCAGGCGAACCACCGATACTGCCTAAAGCGACGGTATAAAAGAGGGGGCCTAAGG
>DRBY01000145.1 GCA_011042755.1 Thermoproteota archaeon
CCTACAGGTACCGGTTCAGGGACGGGACCTGGGTCGTCCTAACCGTCCCGGACGCTCAGGACCTCTTCTTGGAGGTGGGCGGCAGGCCTGTCTACGCTCACCTCATGAGGGAGGAGAGCCCCAGCCACCCGAACTTCTGGCACGAGGTCACGTTCTTCTCGGAGGACTGGGAGACCCAGTACCTCGTGCTGGCCAGCCCCAAGATCCCGGCGGGAGTGGTGCTGGACACGGTCAGGTCCATGCTCGAGGAATCCCCCTACGAGGAGCCCGCGGACAATGAGTCGGCGGCCAGAGTAGTGTGTATCCCCTGGGTGCCCGGCTACGATCTTGATCTTCCCAACCTGTCACTCGTCGAGAGGACGGTCTGGAACTCCACTCTGATCTACCCTGAGGAGGACGTGGTGTGGATGTGGTATGAGAGCTGGCTGTTCAAGGGCATGGTGGGAGAGGAACTGGCGCAGAAGCAGGCGCACCTGGAGCAGCTCGTTCGAAGGGCGATGACCGGAAGCTACAGCCCGGAGTTCAGCAGGGCGCTTGAGGAGGCCAGGGAGAGCAACTTCACGGTTCAGGGTTGGCTCTCCAACTTCCCCGACGTTGGGGACGCGGAACTCGTCGATGCAATAAACGCCACGGCCGTCGAGGTGGAGAATCTGACCCGCCTCATCCTGCTGCTCTCCGAGAGGCACGGGGTGCTCAGGGCGCTCTTCCTCATATCCAAGGACCAAGCGTACCAGCCGGACTTCGAAGAGCTGGCCGCCGAGGAGGATCAGCTGGAGGTGCTGAGCGAGGAGTTCACGCAGAAGTGGATCTATGTAAGGGAGCTCATTTACAGGGCGAAGTACGGAGACTACAGCCCGGAGTTCAGGAGTCAGCTGGATCAGGCGCGGGCCAGCAACCTGACTGAATGCGCCTACCTCAGGGGACTGGTAGAGTGGGAGGATGGAGGGCTCGGCGTGTACGAGATGCTGAATGCTACCCTCGCGGAGATCCGCGAGTTGACTTGGCGGCTGGTCTATCTCACTGAGAAATGCCATGAAGAGTTGGTTCTGGCCACGCTGGCTTCGTCCAACGGCACGTTCGTGGTTCGGGGATGTCCTCCCCCGGAGAATCCGCCGATCAATGGTCAGCACTACTACTCCGGAAAGGCGGGACGGTCTGGGTAGGATGTTACGGTTTCGGCCATACCAAGCACTACAAGCTTCTTGGGGGAGCTCTGCCTAAGCACGTACACCACGAGTATGAGCTACCTACTGGAACTTAGTCAAGTTCCAGAAACCATAATTAATTCTGAATTCTGAAATCGTGGAATTCAGAATAACCTGCATCGGTTAGAATGCTGCCCATTTGAAGGCGCAAAATAATTTATTGCAATACACACTGTTATTGGTACATCTGTCAATGGTTTGCGTGTGGTAAAGACGATGCTCAGCACTCGTGGCCAGCTAACCTTAGGCTATTCTCGATTCAACTCAGCGCTCCCGAGTGCAGCTATTAGAGTCGCGTTGTCTACGCTTTTTAAGCACATAACTGTAGACAAAAGCGATGACAGAGACTGTCGTCTTCAGCGTTAGGATCAGCAGAGAACTGAGAGAGAGAATGAAGAAGGTCGGAGTGGACTGGAGGGCTGAGATAGAGAAGTTCATAGAGGAGAGGCTGAAGGAGGAAGAGTTTAGAGAGGCGATCAGGTCTGTGAAGGAGGCGCTGAAGGGCGTTGAGCCCTCTGGTGAGCCCGCCTGGAAAACCATCAGGGAGTCCAGGGAGGGCAGGTAGTTGTACGTGGTGGACGCCTCGGTCTTCTCGAGCCTGATGATAAAGGACGAGTTCTGCGAGAGGGCCGAGTCCTTCCTCACTTCTCACAGGAGGTCGGAGCTTGTTACGGTTGACTTGGCCTTCGTGGAGACAGCCAACGTCCTCTGGAAGCACGCGCACGTGCTCAGAAGGATACCTGAAGAGAGCTACAGGAGGCTCAGAACCCTCGTGGTACCCCTGATCGAGAGCAGCGTGAGCGAGGTGGTGGAGGCAAGGGAACTCATACGGGAGGCTCTAGACAACGCTTGCAGGTATGGCATCACGGTCTACGACTCGGCCTACGTCACTCTGGCTCTCAAGAGAGGGTTCAAGCTGGCGAGCTTTGACTCAAAGCTAAGAGCCGCGCTGGAAGAGCTGGACCTGGTGTGGGTCCTGTGACCGCCTTCCACCGAGGAAGAATGTGTTGGACCTAGCTCAAACCCCATTTTTACAAATACCGAGGTCAACGTTTCAGATCGCTCGTGAGCGACTCTAGAGGCAGCGAAGGCAGGAGGGCCCTCGCTCTGCTGGCTTACGTCAACCTGATGTATCTGCTCGGGTGGTCCTCGTACAAGTACTTCGTACCCCTCTACCTGAAGCAGGTCGGCGCTCCCGTAGCGTCGCTAGGGCTCCTCTTCGCGGGGATTTCTTTCTCATCGGCGGCGGGCGCCTACCTCTGGGGGAGGCTGGTCGACCGGCTCGGAGGGAGAGCAAGCCTGTCAGCGTCGCTGACTCTGTCGTCCCTGCTGGTGCTATCGCTTACCTACTCACACTCGTGGCTTGCCTTGTCTGCGATATTCCTGCTCCTACCGCTGGCGCAAGCGGGGAGGGGCATAGCAGCCCAGGTGTTGGCCTTCGACCACGCGGCCGGGAAGAGAGCCACCGGTATGTCCCTCGTGTTTCTCCCCTCTCGGGCTGCGCTGATTGTCGGTCCATCGGTTGGCGGAGCTCTGATAAGCTGTATGGGTGGCTACAGGGCGGTCTTCTCCGTGGCGTCGGCCCTGATGGGTTTGAGCCTGCTTGGAGTTATCCTCCTGCCGCCAGGGGCGAGGCAGAGCGGGTACACTATGAGCCAGCTGAGCGGGCCCGGCGGCTTGATGTCTACGAGGCTGAGAGACCTGCTTAGGGGAGAGTTCGGCGCCTACACGGTGGCGTCAGCCCTGGGTAGGGCCCTCTCTTACAGCCTCCTCGGCCCCTACCTCGTGGTCTACATGAAGGATGTTCTAGGCATGGACGAGTGGCTGATCGGCGCGGCGAACTCCCTGGAGTCCGGCCTGGCCCTGGCGACTCAGGTACCCGGAGGGCTCCTCGCCGACAGGCTCGGGCTCAGGAGATCGCTGGTGGCCCTGTCCTTCGCCAGCTACCCCGCGTCGCTGGCCCTGATATACGTCTCGAGGGGGCCCTGGCTGGCGGTGCTGGGGAAGGCCCTGAGCGGGAGCGTTGAAGG
>DRBY01000044.1 GCA_011042755.1 Thermoproteota archaeon
AGATAATCGTGTCAGGAACCATAGGAGAGCACGGCGCGGCCATACTGGCTGCTCAGAGGGGAGTTGACGTGGAATCTGAGGGTTTGGTCAGTGACTCCCAGCCCCTCACCGGGCTGATGCTCCCCCTCCTCGAGCGGTACCGCGAGGCTATACACGCAGCGCAGGATCCGACGAGAGGCGGACTCGCTCAGACCCTCAACGAGTGGGCCAAGAAAACAGGGCTGGTGATAGCAGTGGAAGAGGACAGGATACCCGTGAGAGACGAGGTCAGGGCGTACACGGAACTCTTGGGAATAGACCCCATGACTCTAGCCTGCGAGGGGCGGGCTGTGCTCGGCGTTGAGCCTGGGGAGGCAGAAGAAATTCTTCAGTTCATAAGAGACCTCGGCTTCAGAGATGCGGAGATAATCGGAGAGGCTCGATCTCTGGAAAAGTACAAGGGACTCGTCCTGCTCAAGACGAGCGCGGGAGGGCTCAGGATACTAGAGCCTCCGTCAGGGATTCTCGTACCCCGGATCTGCTAACTAGTCCCCGCTACTCTCCTATCTTAGCCTACCCGCTCCACACAATGCCCACGAACTTCGCCTCCTCTTCAATGAAGGACTTGAGGGCTTTACCAGCAGCCTCATAGAACTCAATCTGCGCCTCCCTAGTAACGCACTCAGAGAACCTTGGAACCCACTCTGCCATATGAGTCAGCAAGAGGAAGAAGTCCGTCTCAGCCTTCTCAGCCTCGTCGGGGTCGCCCTCTAGAATGCCCAACCTGGCCCTCTCTAGCAAGTAGGCTGCAAAACTCCAACTCTAGCGCAAGGTGCTCAGGAGAATACCCAAAATCCTCTGAGATCTCCAGCCCCCAGCTCCTCAGCGCATCCGAGACCTCGAATGCCTTAACCGAGGGCTGTCCTGACTGTACTTGGAGGTAGGCTGACGAGTAAGGCTGGCAAGCAGGTTCTGTCTGTGGGGCTATGAACAGCCTAGCGTACTCCTCTCTTAGCGAGGAGAGTTCGGACCCTGAGTGCCTCCTCAGTATCTCTGCCAGCTCCTTGAACAGTTTGGGACTCTCATAACCTAGCTCTTCTAGCGAACCGGCGCAGCCTATCAGAACCCCGGCGGCCCACCCTCCAAATAGCAGATCGGCTACTTCATCCCTTGGGTACTGAAACAGAATCGCGAGGACCGAGTATGCCGAGGCCCTCGTTAGAACGGTGTCTGGATCACCAAGCGCCATGATAATCGATCCATGATAGCCGGTCTACCCGATAAAACAGTGAGCGCGGAGTCTTCACTCTTCGAGGGCGAGGGCAAGTGCGACCTGCCCCAAGGCAATACCCCCGTCTCCCGGGGGCACCTTCGAGTTTAGTCTCAGCTCTAGGTTCGCTTGCTTGAGGGCCTCCTCCATGCCCTCGATCAGTATTGAGTTGACGGCGGCTCCGCCGGATACCACAACAAAGTTAGCATCTAATGAACTCGCGGCCTTGGCCGCCAGCTCTCCCAAAGCCAGACCGATGGCGTGAATGGCAGAGAATGCTAGGTCAGCTACGCTGAAGGAGTCTATTCGCTCGATCAGAGCCTCCACGAGTCTAGAAGCGTCGATCACACCACGCCCACGCAATGGAGCTTCCAGCCCATCTAATGAGCGCCCTCCCCTAGCCGCCGCCTCGAGTTTCATTGCTGGCTCTCCCTCGTAGGTTCTCTCGAAACACAAACCTAGCAGAGCCGAGATAGCGTCAAGCGTCCTGCCTACACTAGAGATCTTTGGCGTCTGAGGGTCTCTAGCCTGGAATACGGCTATCCTGGCCTCGGTCTCTCCCCTGGGCAGACCTGAGAGGAGATCCCTCTCGCTCAGCAGCTCCATGACCTCTGAGTCAGACATGAAAGTCGAGAGAATGCCTATCAGCATTCTGACCGGGTATCTCGTCGCTAAATCGCCCCCTGGCATGGGCTGCGGCGCTAAGTGCCCAACCCTCTCGTACTCCCCGTAACTGGCGACCAGAACCTCACCACCCCACAGCTGACCGTCCTCTCCGTACCCCAAGCCGTCCACGGCTACCCCCGCGACCCGAGACCCTAGAGGCACCCTGACCTCTACCATGACCGAGGCCACGTGCGCGTGATGGTGCTGCATGAGCCTGACCTCTGCGCCGTACTCTTCTGCCCACGTCTCGGCGAGGCGCCTGGTGCCGTATGCCGGGTGCATGTCCGCCACAAGAACGGCCTCAGAGGGGTCCACGTCGTAAGTCTTACAGAAGAAGCGTAGAGTTCTGTCCATGTAGTCGAGGTTCTCAAACTCGTCCGTGTCCCCTATGAACTGCGTCAGCACGGCCTTGTTTGAGAAGGCCACGGCTCCAGCAGTCTGGAGCTCCGCGCCGAACGCTATGACTGGACGCTCCAGCTGAGCCGGCAGCCTGATCCAAGCTGGAGCGTATCCCCTCCCTCTCCTCAGCATGGTGACCCGACCTGCCGTGAACCTAACCACGCTGTCGTCTACTCTATGCACGATCCTTCGGTTGTGGTGGAGGAAGTAGTCCACGAAGGATGACAGCCTCCGCCTGGCCTCCTCCTCACTCGTGCACATGGGTTTGTTGTGCTCGTTACCGCTGGTCATGATCAGGATCTTGTCTCTAGTCTCAGAGAGCAGCATGTGGTGGAGGGGCGTGTAGGGCAGCATTATGCCAATCGTGTCTAGCCCTGGCGCAACCAGATCTGAGATCGGTGAGCCTGCTCTCTTGGGCAGCAGTACTATCGGCCTCTCTGGGCTCGTGAGGATGGACTCTGCCACCTCGTCAACTTCGGCGTGTTCTTTAGCAGTTTCTAGATCTAGAGCCATGAGGGCAAACGGCTTCTGAGGGCGCCTCTTCCTCCTCCTAAGTTCCTCGATAACGGAGTCATCTGTTGCTAGGCAGGCTATGTGGTAGCCTCCAACTCCCTTAATCGCTATCACCGCGTCAGAGTCTATCAGCCTGGCGGCCTCCGAGATCGGATCATCTACATCGACGCGCCTACCCGAGGAGTCCTCCAGCCAGAGCCTGGGACCGCACGCTGGGCAGGATATTCCCTGAGCGTGGAATCTCCTGACGTTCTTTGGGTCTTCATATTCCTCTCTGCACCTATCGCAGAGGGGGAAGTCTCGCATGGCCGTGTTGGGCCTGTCGTAGGGAACCGACTCGATCATGGAGAATCTCGGTCCGCACCACGCGCAGCTGTTGAACGCGTAACGGTAGTGCCTGTCC
>DRBY01000055.1 GCA_011042755.1 Thermoproteota archaeon
AGCCCCTCTCTGAGCTCCACCCTGGTGGACAGAACCATTACGGCTGCCGTAACCCAGTCATCCTCGCTGGGAGAACTGCTCATCTGACTCACGACGGACGCCAGGTCTATCGCAGATCTCACCGAAGCTCCCCTCCTGATGGACGGGGCGACCCTGGTTTCTCGGACTATCCTCACTGCTGTTGAAACCACTTCCGGATCATTGACGCCGCTCCTGAGTCTCACGATCTCTCGCTCTTCCTCCTCGCTCTGGTAGTCTAGCTTGATTAGCACGAACCTGTCTCTGAGAGCCTCAGAGAGACGAGTGACTCCAACGCTCTCTTCTGGGTTCTGTGTTGCTATGATCAAGAAGCCCGGCTTCGCCCTCAGCTCCCCGAGGTGGGGCACTATGATTAGCCCCTCGTCCATGACCGGGAGGAGCGCGTTCTGAGCGGATTCAGGCAGACGGTTTAGCTCGTTGATGAAGAGAATGCTCCCGCTGAGGGCGGCCTTCGTCAGAGGACCCTCAATGAACGCCTCTCGGACGTACCCTTTGCTTAGGACGATCGGCGGATCCCAGTAACCTATCAGCTTCGACTCCGTCAGCCTCTCGTCTCCGTCGACTCTGACGAATTCTCTACCTAGGTGAGACGCTACCACCTTCGCCAAGAATGTCTTCCCTACGCCCACGGGTCCCTCGAGCAGGATGTGACGCCCCGCCCTGGCGGCAGCAAGGATTCTCCTGAGTTCTTCTCTCCTGCCAACTACTTGATACTTCTCTCTTACTTCCTCCACCTCAGCGACGAGCTGTTCCTGCGCGCCCAAGTTTCCTCTCCTCTCTCCCCGCGATCTCTATCTTGCACCATGTACTAGACCCGGCCAGGGGTTAATTACACTTACTCGGGCGCGCCTTCAACTATCTTCACGCCGGAGCTGGTGCCGATCCTGTTCGCTCCGGCCTCTATCATGGCCATGGCCTGCTCGTAGGTTCGAATGCCTCCGGCAGCCTTCACTCCTAGCCGATCTCCTACCAGCCTCCTCAGTAGGCGGACATCCTCAACGGTCGCGCCCCTCGGCCCGAAGCCTGTTGACGTCTTGACGAAGTCTGCTCCAGCCTCCTCCACTAGGGCGCACGCGGCCTCTATCTCTTCTCTCGTGAGCAGGCCGGTCTCGAGAATTACCTTGACCACGCCCTCTGGTCTCACGCTCCGGAACGCGTTAACTACTCCAGAGATGTCGTCTAACACCACATCGTCGAGCCCGCTCTTCAGCGCTCCCACGTTGATTACCATGTCAACTTCGTGCGCTCCCGCTCTCCCAACAAACTCTGCTTCTCTAGCCTTTGCTTCTGGGAGAGTCGCGCCGAGCGGGAATCCGACGACTGAGCAGACCTTCAATTCACTTCCCTCAGCGAGCTTGGATGCCAGAGGGACGAAGTAGGGGTTGACGACCACCGCGTGGAATCCGTACTTCAGACCCTCGCTCACCAGCCTGGCCACATCCTCTTCCGTACCCTCCGGCTTGAGGAAAGTGTGATCGATCATCTTAGCGATTTCCACCCTACTAAGCTCCATCTGGACTACCTCCCCCGGGCCATGACAGGTCGAACCAGTAGTCAATGAACCTCCTCACCACGTCGAAAGTCTCGTCGGCCGAGAGCTTGGATGTATCCAAGACGAGGTTAAAGGGGCTGAGGTCCTCCCCAAGCTTGAAGCCGTACAGCCTGTGGTAGAGCTCCACGGTCTCTCTATCCTTTCTCACTATAGCCTCTCTCGCCTCGTCTACGGTCGTGCCGTCTCTCTTAGCTACTCTTTGAGCCCTAACATCGAGGTCTGCCTTCAGAAAGATCGCCACCTTATCCTCTGCCTCCAAGAGATACGCCATCGTCCAAGAGTCGAGCACCACATCGCCCTTCTCAGCGGCTAGCCTCATCAACTCTTCGTCCACCCTCCTGTCAAAGGATGGATCGGTCCTGCGGAGTTCCATGGCCTTCTTACCACCCTCTCTCTCCCACCAGCCTGGATCTCTGAGCGCCTCTTCACCGCCTATCAACGACTTTAGAACGTTTCCACCGGAAACGTAGGCTATGCCGTAGTGAGCAGCCAGCCTCCGAGCTAGAGTGCTCTTCCCACTGCCCGTGAATCCAGTGAGGCAGATCTTCAAGGCCCAGGCACCGGGTGGCCTGACCTGCTCGACAGTATTAAGTCCAACTCCTCTGGGCTCAAGAGCCTCCACTCCACCTCGTCCGGTCTCCACTTGGGCTTGATCACGCTCTCATTGATTCTAAGTGGGCCAAACTGAGCGTAGGCCAGTAAGGCGGTCCAGGCTATCATGGCTCCGTTATCCCTCAGGTACTCTCTAGGCGGCACGAGGAACTGGACCCCCCTCCCCTCGCACATCACTCTCATTTTCTCTTGCAGGCGTGGAGAGGCGGCAACGCCCCCGACTAGCAGGAGCTGATCCCTTCCCGAGGCCGCCAGGGCCCTCTCTGAGACTTCCACCAGCATAGAGAAGGAGACCTCAACGAAGCTCCACGCCAAGTCCGATGGATCTGCTCCCTGCCTAAGCTTTCTCTCGACCTCCGTCACCAGGCCGCTGAAGGAGAGGTCCATCCCCTTGACGATGTAAGGCAGGTCTACCCAGTTCCCCTCCACTCTGTCTAAGTGGGGGCCAGCTGGGAACGGGAGGCCTAAGAGCCTACCAACCTTCTCCTGTGCATTCCCTAGCCCTATGTCGAGCGTCTCTCCTATGATCCTGAAGCGATTCTGCTCGTGAACCATGATCTGAGTGTTTCCACCCGAGACGTAGACGATCAACGGGTCTTCAGCGCCAACGACGAGCCTCCCTATCTCTATGTGAGCAATCGGGTGATTGACTCCCACCAGGGGGACCTTTAGAGAGAGAGCGATGGCTCTGGCAGTCACTGCTCCTACCTGCAGCGGCTGTCCAAGCCCTGGACCCTGCGCGAATCCCACGAGTTCTACATCCTTGAGTGAGATCCTTGCCTGCTCCAGGGCTTTTGCTATGACTCGTGGAGCCCCCTAGCGTGATGCTCGGCAGCTTCACCAGGTTTTAGGCCTCCTTCTGGTGAGGAGTAGGCAGACAGAGCGCTTGAGAGCACCTTACCATCTGAACCAGCCAATCCGACCCCGAACGTGTGGGCGGTTGACTCAATGCCCAGAGCGATCAACTGCTCTGGAACACCCC
>DRBY01000120.1 GCA_011042755.1 Thermoproteota archaeon
ATGAACCTCCTCTGCAACGAGCTGGGCCTTGACACGATCTCCCTTGGCGGAACCATCGCCTGGGCGATGGAGTGCTACGAGAGGGGCCTGCTGACGAAGGAGGACACTGGAGGGCTGGAGATAAGGTGGGGGGACGTGAGGGTCATGAAGGAACTCATTCAGATGACCGCGCGTAGAGAGGGCTTTGGGAGCATCTTAGCGGAGGGCGTGAAGAGAGCATCTCAGATCATAGGGAGAGGTACCGAGAAGTACGCTATGCACGTCAAGGGACTTGAGATCCCGATGCAGCAGCCCAGAACGGTAAAGATGTTCGCTCTCGGGCACGCTACGTCCAACAGGGGAGCAGACCACCTGTACGCTCTACCCACGATATGCTATCCGCACCTCAGGGAGGAGGCCTCCAAGTACCTAGGCCTCTCTGGCGCTGACTTGGACGAGCTCACTAACGTCGCCTCGTGGAAGCACAAGGCCAGAGCGGTGGTTTTCTCTGAGAACTACTGCGCGGTCGTAGACGCGCTGGGAGTGTGCAAGTTCTCCACGGTCGAGACTTACGCCGTCACGCCAGAGCTGCTGGCTCAAGGATACCAGGCCTTTGCTGGCGTGGAGGCCACAATGGAGAGTCTCCTGGAAGTGGGCGAGAGGATCGTCAACCTCGAGAGGCTCTTCAACGCGAGAGAGGGGTTCAATAGAAAAGATGACACACTGCCTGAGAGGTTCACAAAGGAGCCCCTACCCAGCGGTCCCTTCGCCGGCTCTACGGTTGAGCTAGAGGCCATGCTAGAAGAGTACTACTCCCTGAGGGGCTGGGACCCGAGCACGGGGCTACCCACGGAGGAGACCCTATCGAGACTGGGACTTCCGCCAGAGCACGTGAGGCTATAAAGAGACTTTAAAAGAACCTCTCAAGCCTCGACAAAGCAGCCCTGGCTAGGCTCTCCGCGATATTCCGCAGGTCGAGCCTGTTCTTCGCCTCTACCTCTTCCAACATCTTTGCATCGAATGCGCTGATTCCTCTCCAAGCCCCGGCTATCGCTCCGGCGATGGAGGCCACTGTGTCCGTGTCGCCCCCCGCATTCACCGCCAGCTCTATCACTCTCATCGGTCGGCCCTCGCCTGCTACCAGCATCCCGAAGGCTGCTGGAACAGCCTCAGCCGATTCGATGCCAGTCCCCACTACATCGTATATCTCTTCAGCAGCCTTCTCGGGATCTGATACCCTCCTTGCCAAGTCTACGGCTAGCTTAATCCGCTTTGCTACGGACGGGGCCGCCACGGGCTTCCCCTTGGAGAACCCGAGGGTCGCGCCAAGTACGGCAGCCTCAACTATTGAATCAATGGTACTACCGCTCCTCACAGCCTCTGCGACGGCGGCAGCAACCGCGGATGCCGCGGAGGTTGCGACCCTGCTGCCGTGCGTTGGAAGGGAGATCTCGGCGGCTTCCTCTGCAGCCATCTCTGGCCTGCAGGCGTTCACGATGCCAACCGGGGAGGCTCTCATAGCCGCCCCGCAAGTGGTATTCAGCCCGCCAGCTTCTCTCGCTGGAACTCCCTCCATGAGCTTCTGCACGGCCTGCCTGGTGCTGGGTCCAAAGTAGTGCTTCTCCAGCAGGTTGTCTCTCTTCGCCCACTCCACCAGGGCGGATGCGAAATCCTCCGCGCTGAGGGGGGCCCTCTTCTCAACGAGCAGCTTCACAACGAATAGAGTCTGCTCAGCGTCGTCCGTCACGGTTCCAGGCTCTAAGATGTGGTGCGGGTGGAAGTCTGGCGCCCTGACGAATCCCCTCACTCTGCCGTACAGGCCCCTTATCTCGTCGGGCGGGAGCATCTCTACGGGCATCCCCATTGCGTCTCCGAGGGCTACTCCCGCCAGGCACCCCCACGCGGCCTCGAGCAGCCTTTTCCAGCTGATGTGCAATGTGGATCACTGAACGACGGATAAGAGAGAGAAAAAGGTGAGCGGGAGGTGGGGCCCCGCGCCCTACTTGGAGGACTTGGGGAGCAGGGCCCACGGGCCTACGTCGATCCTAGCCTTCCTGAGCCCAACCAGCAGGGGAACGCCGACGAACGTGGCGGCGAGGGCGCCGAAGGTCCTCTCTATCCAGTAGATGCTCAAGACGAACACGTAGACCTGCGCCGGCCCCTGGTAGAGTCCGATGTAGATGGAGTTGCCGACCATGTGCTCAGACAGCGTGCCTGCAAGCGCGGTCAGGAAGATCGCTATGGCCATCTTCCTAGTGTCGCCAGAGGAGATCCAGTCTGAGATCTTCCTCCCGACAATTAAGATGGAGATGAATGAAGCCCAGTGGAGGAACGGGAAGTACCACCTGACTCCCGCCGCGGGCTGGCCTCTCCACATTATGCTGGTGAGCGCGTACCAGGCGAGGATCGTGAGGCCCTGCACGATGATAGCCGTCTTCCACTTCCGGTAGGCGAGGAGCCCGGCGACCAGCGTGCAGGTAGTTGGGCAGACGAAGGTTATCAGCCCGAATATGGCCCCGTACGGCGCCACTATCTGACCCAAGAAGGCTCCTATCGCCGTGGCCAGCGTGCCCGCGGTTGGGCCCAGCAGTATCCCAACGAGCGGGACCACTATCATACCGGCGCTTATCGTTGTGCCAGCTCCTATCACGGGAAACATGGGTATGTACGCGGCCAGCGTGACCATAGCGGCCGCGACCGCTATGTACGCAACATGGACGTTATCGATCCTACCCCTGGCCCTCCTGTGGGCCATGTGACCACCTGCCGAGGCGGTCTGTTAGAGACAGCTATTAAGATGCCGCTCTCAGAGGCGGAAGACTCCAAACCCCATTGTGATCCTCAGCGCCAGACACAGGATGGTACCGCCGAGCATGGTGGCCAGGAAGAGCCAGTCAAGCTTCCTCATCTTGATTTCGATTAGGTAGGTCCTCCTCTTGTAGGCTCCGAAGGCTCTCGACTCCATGGCGATCTCCAGCTGTCGTCCCTTCTTCAGCGCTCCTACCATCAGCGGCACTATGAGCGGAGCGAATGCCTTCAGCCTCTGAATGAGACTCCCCCTCTCTATTGCCGTGAACGCCCTGGCTTTCTGAGCCTCTATCGTCTTTGCGGCATCCCCCTGGAGCACGGGCAGGAGGTTAAGCGCGGTGGTGAAGGAGAAGGCCACCTCGTACGGCATGCCCGACTTCAC
>DRBY01000069.1 GCA_011042755.1 Thermoproteota archaeon
CCCACAGAGGCGCCGATAGGATTCCTCCTCAGGGGGATAATGAGTCGGCAGATCAATATAACGCCCTATCCGCACGTGATGGCCCTGCTGTTCGCCGCTGACAGGCTCTACCACCTGTATGAAGAGCCCTACGGGCCTGGCTCGAGGCACAGGGGGATACTGGCGGCCCTAAGGGAAGGGTACGTAGTGATCTCAGACAGGTACGTGATCTCCTCGATGGCTTACCAAGGGAGCAGGGATGTCGGGACTCTGGCGGTCTCTGTGGACATGGGTTGGGTCAGGGAGGTGAACAAGTTCGCTCCGCTGCCGGACGTGGTAGTCTACCTTGATGTCCCTCCAGAGGTCTCGGCCTCTCGGATAAGGCGCGCCAGGTGGACGTGGCAGATCTACGAGAATAGGGCCGACCTCCAAGATACCTACAGGAACTTCCACAAGATCCTCGAGGAGATCAGGCGAGAGGGCGTCAGAGTGATAGAAGTGAAGGAGGTCGAGGATGGAAGGGAGAGGAGCGTCGAAGAGGTCCAGGAGGAGATAAGAGCAGAGCTCTCCAAGATCCTAGAGGAACTCTCCCTCTGCTAGGGGGGTGCCCTGGCCTGAGGAAGTTTGACGTGGTGGTGGTCGGCGCGGGTCCCGCTGGCAGCGTTGCAGGCGCCCTCTTGGCGAGGGAAGGATTCAGGGTAGCGATCGTAGAGAGGTGCAAGCTCCCCAGATCGAAGCCGTGTGGGGGAGGGCTCACCCTTAAGTCGGGGAGGCTCCTCGAGGAGCTGGGGTTAAGCCTCTCAGAGCTGCCAATTGAGCGGTACATTGACAGAGTGGTAGTCAGGGGCTGGGATAGATCCGTAGAGATCTCCTACTCGCCTTGGATCATAGCGACCGTTGAGAGGAGCCGCTTCGACTACGAACTCGCCTCGTGGGCCGAGTCTGAGGGAGCCGCTCTAATTGACGGAACCTCCGTTACGGGCGTCGCCAGTGAGGGAGATCTCCTGAGGGTTACGACGAACTGCTCAGAGGCGTACGAGGCGGCGTGGGTTGTTGGGGCCGACGGCGGGAATAGCGTCGTTGGCAAGTCCACGGGGCTTAGGCGCGGCTACTCTAGAAAGGAACTTATACTGGCTACGGAGTCCAAACCCCCAGCCAAGTGGGACTACGCGCTCTTCCAGATGGACGCAGTGCCCGTGGGTGGGTACGGGTGGCTGTTCCCTCTGAGCGACAGAGTGAACGTGGGAGTGGGCGGAGTTCTCTCTCATATTTCAGACCTGCTGGGCATGCTAGCTCGCCACATTAGGTCCCTAGATCTTCGAGAAGGACCCATCGAATGCGGGTTCATACCTATTGGAGGGAAGAGGGAGCTGTTCAAAGGGAACGTGCTCTTAGTAGGCGACGCTGCAGGGCTTGGGGATCCCCTCACGGGTGAGGGAATCTACCAGGCCATCTTCAGCGGTAGGGCGGCCGCTAGGGCCATCTCGATGGGAGAATCGAGCCTCTACGCGAGGGAGATGGATCCCCTGTTGGACGATCTCGCGCTCAGGCTCAAGGCGGCCAGAGTGGTCTTGCCGAGGCTCCGAAGATTCTTCGAGTACATGGCCTCAGAGCCCGAGATTGCCCACAGGTACACGCTTGCCAACTTGGGGGAGATATCATTCTCCGACTTCTGGAAGTGGGTCTGGAGGCGCGTCCCCCTCGCGGCCGCGAAGAAGGCCCTGAGGTCCCTTCGTGTAAAGGCATCACATAAGACGAGCGAATGAGAGCAGTGACTCTACTAGTGAGAGTGCGAGAAGAGGCCTAGCTTCCACAAGAGGTTTTCTGCCAGCCCACCGCCTGTGAGGGCAAAGCTTCTGGTCACGTCTCCTGGCCTTCAAAGCTACTCGAGTCTACGGTAGCTCCCAGAGTTCCACTCCGCCCTGCTCTTCGAGTTCAGAACCCCTCCCGACTGCTAGGGATACCAACAGGATCAAGATTCCCACAATCAAGAGACCCGCTGGAAGCGGTCCGCCTTTAGGAAGTTCTCCCCTCTGGTAGGTGGTGATAGCCCCGCCCGAGACCGGGGCCTCTGCTACCAACTTCCCTCCGACGTAGACCTCAACTTTGAGCGGATTCGCGTCGCTCCAGAACTCTAGAGTAGTCTGCGCACCAGGCTCTAGCGCAACCCCCCTGGACTGGTCTTCCCCAGGTCCTACTATCCTCACGACGGCATATCCACCCTCGTCTGATGACAGGACCGCCCTCACGGCGTCGTCAACCCTTGAAGCTCGGACGCTAAGATGGGCCTCGGGCGCGACCCCGGCGGCAAATCCTGGGAGCCTGACCCTCAAGATGTAGACGTCTGGAGCAGAGGGCTCGTTGTAGTTCATCCAGAGCAGGAAGTCCTCACCCTGCTCAGAGGGGCCCGAGGCGCGGGCTGGCTTCCAAGAGGCGTCTATCACCTCAACGTTCGGATCCCAAGAGATCCTCATGACGTCGATCCAGCTCCGAGGGTCTCGGGCCGTGAAGGGGTCGACTATTCGAATCTCGTACTCCCCCTGCCCCAGCTCTCTCACGTACTCCGCAGTGGACAGGTTCACCATAACGGTCGTCACTACAGCTCCCTCGTATTCGATCATTTCTCCCTTGTTGAGGGGATCTGCTAACACGCCGTCTTCCATCGAGACCTTGGGTCCGTCGACGATCTCCGCGTAAACGTACTCCGGTGAGGAGGCGAACATTAGCGCCGCGTACAGCTGGTTGACCTGGGCTTCTTCGAGCAGCTGGTTCAGTACCTCCTCGTCCCCAAATAGGCTGGTTCCATTTAGGGCGAACGGGTGCTCTCTAACTATGACTAGCGCAGTGCCGTCTTCTTTAATGCGCACCTCGAAGTTCAGCCCGACCCAGTACATCTCCTGCTGGCACTCAACGCGAGACACTGAGATAGATAGCAGAACCGCGATAGCCAGCGCGGCTGCCAAGAATTTCCTCATCTCTCACCACCCTGGGGAAAACTCCACCTCTAGGTAGAGGGGCTCGCTGCCGAAGCTGGTCCTGCAGAAGGCCCCCAAGAAATCAGAGCCCATGAACTTCCTAGACTCGAAGCCGTAGACTACATGCCGCCAGGAGTAGTCGCCCACATTCGGCGTATCTCCTTCAAGCATCTCGACGTCAACCCAGCCCCACGGAGAGATGTAGACC
>DRBY01000071.1 GCA_011042755.1 Thermoproteota archaeon
CCCTAAGCCTATAAATGTAGGGGACCTGCGACTCGTCCTTCTCTGCAATGCCAGCCTTGACGAAGGTCTTGAGGTTCTTCCTGATCGTGCTCTCGCTCAGCCCCGTCTTCTCCGCCAGCTCTCTCACCGTGAAGTCCCTGCCCCTCGCCATTGTTAGCAGGAGGAGGTACTCGGACTTCGTCAGGCCGAGCCTCTCGGCCTCGTCAGCCTCGAGCCTCTTCTTCGCCAGCTTCTTTGCGTGGTATGCGGCCTTCGCGAAGTGATAGATCTTGCTAGACTCGGATCTGACCAGGATACCCCTTAAGAGGTGCCAAGCCATTATGAGAGTCCTGCCCTCGTCGCTTAGCCTCCGTCTCTTCCCGCTCAACCCTGGCCCTGTTTGTTTTTACCCAAGGATCAGTTAGTAAAGTTAACGAGTCTAGGCCAACAGATGCATCAGGCCGCGCGGAGGTAGCTGAGGTGAAAAGGTATAGCGAGACGCTCGCGTCATGACCTCCCCTCTAAGTCGGAAGGTCGCCTCGGGACCCTAGGTTCGTAAACCGTCGTAATCTTCACCACCTAAAGTGAAATCCCTAGGTACCACATTCGCGATAGGCCGCTTAAACGAGATGCACTCGTCCTCAACCCCCTGGAGGGAACCTTCTTCTCTCTCAAGTGAATTAGAGATTGAGACGCTCCTAATTATCCGCTCCGAAGATCTCGCTAAAGTCCCCCAGATCGGCTACGAGAGCCTCTTCCCTCAGAGAGTCCTTGCCCTCGTCTTCGATGCTCTTGGCTATCAGGCCGTAGTACCTAGCGTACTCCCTTATCTGAGGCACATTCAGATCTCTCAGTCTGCCCAAGATTAGACGGGCCTCGCTAGAGCTCAGATCACTCCACTTCACCTCCACCAGCAGCGCCCGCTTCGCGTCTGGATCGAGGGCCATGATGTCCACTTCCTGGTCTCCCATCCACCACTTCCCCACTCTAGTGAACCTCACTGGCAGTTCTCCCCTCCTGCCCAGCTCAAAGAGAGCCTCTCGAGCTACCAGCTCGAAAACCCAGCCCATGTAGACGTTGAAATCCCTGGTGATAGCTCTCAGCGCCGCGTCCGCATCGCCAGCCTCTATTAGATCGGAGTTGGGATGTACGAACCGGAACCAGAATGCGAAGTACGGGTCTTTCAGGTAGTACCTCCCCCTCCTGCTCTTCCAGCTCTCCGTAACGGGCACCTCCCTCCTGATCAATCCTAGGTCTCGGAGGACAGAAAGGTACTTGCCCACAGTTCCCCTCTCTAGGCCGGTCTCGTTGATGATCTCTCCCAGCGTCGTCTTACCGCGCGCCACGGCCTCCATGATGGCGAAGTAGTTTCTGGGGTCTTCAAGCTCCTCTCGGAGGACGAACAGAGCGTCTCTGTAGAGGATCGACTCTGGTCGAAGGTACCTCTCCAGGAGGTTGCGCTCGACCGTGAGGTCGTCGGAGAACTCCCTCAGGTATGCTGGAGTCCCTCCCAAGATCCCGTACACCTCTACCAGCTCCTTCCACTCGTACCTCGGGAAGAACCCTCTTATCTTCTGAAACCTGAGGGGTCCCACCTTGAGCTGAGCGGTTCTCCTGCCGTAGAGGGGGCTCTTGTACCCTAGGAGCCGCTCCATCATCCCAACGCTAGACCCGCAGATTATCAAGAAGAGCCGAGTGCTTGGAAACCTCAGATCTAGGTACTCTTGGAGGATAGATGGCAGCTCCGGGCTCCCCCTCACCAAGTTGGGGAACTCGTCTATGGCGACTACCAACCTGCTTCGCTCGGCCTTCGCGGCAAGGTACTCCAGGAGGGCGTCCCAGCTCCTCAGCGGGTTCTTCCTGAGGACTTCATCTCCAAAGTGGTCAGCGAGCCTCTCTGAGAATCTCCTGAGGTTCTCGAGACTGCTCGTCTCCCTGGCCAGGAGGTAGACCCCTCTCTTGTTCCTCATGAACCTGAGGATTAGCGCCGTCTTTCCCACCCTTCTTCGGCCGTATATCACCACGAACTCCGTCTTGCCAGATTTGTAGCGAGACTCGAGGGCCGCCAGCTCTTCCTCTCTGTTGACGAATTGTTTATTCACAAGTAAATTACTCTGTGGTAAACAATATAAAAAGCTCGCTTCGGCTTAATCAGGGCCTCTGCTAGTGGCTTAGATCGCCCTCAAGGCTAGAACGACTGAGTGGAACGGGATCGAAGGATTCCTCTACTCTCCCCACAGGGCGGAAGAGATATGACCTGAGGCGATGGGCAGGGATTGAGTAGGCCAATTGGATGCGAGAGGTCGCCAGTAATAGAAGGAGATACAAGAGTAGCCGTTAATCAGCTAAGTCAAGATGGTTCGCGGTCACAGATTCTCATTTTAGTTACTCCTGCACGGTCTCCGAGGGTCAACTATGTGGCTCGACCCGCTCTCGCTGATCTGGTTCATATTCATATTCTCCCTCGTGATGGCGCCCCAGCTCCGCCAGCAGGCGCTCATAAACGCTAGAGCGAAGATGCTCTCTAGGATAGCGGCGAAGAGGGGCTCCACGGTCATAACGCTCATACACAGGCAGGAGAGCGTCGGCCTCTTCGGGATCCCCATCTACAGGTACATAGACATAGACGACTCCGAGAGAGTGCTCCGAGCGATAAGGGCAGCGCCAAAAGACAGGCCAATCGACCTGATAATCCACACTCCAGGAGGGCTCGTCTTGGCTGCCACTCAGATAGCCAGGGCCATAAAGGAGCACCCGGCGAAGACCACGGTCATAGTGCCCCACTACGCCATGAGCGGCGGGACTCTCATCGCTCTGGCCGCCGACGAGATACTGATGGACAGGAACGCAGTGCTGGGGCCAGTAGATCCCCAGATAGGCCAGTTCCCAGCCCCGTCCATAATTGCGGCCGTCGAGAAGAAAGGGGTCGACAAGGTAGACGATCAGACGCTGATAATGGCTGACGTGAGCGAGAAGGCAATCAGGCAGGTGAGGGAATTCGTCACCTGGCTCCTCAAGGACAAGATGGGAGAGGAGAAGGCCAAGGAGCTTGCCGAGCTCCTGACTCAAGGGACCTGGACTCACGACTACCCGATAACCTTCGACAAGGCCAAAGAGCTCGGCCTGCCCGTGAGCGACGAGGTGCCGGAAGAAGTCTACGCCCTCATGGAGCTCTACCCG
>DRBY01000039.1 GCA_011042755.1 Thermoproteota archaeon
CTCGGACCCGCGACCGGGATGTCGCGGCAAGTGCATGGTACTAGCTTAGCTATTTAAGGTTTATCGGAGACCCCCTCTAGCTCAGCAGGGCTTCTAGGACGGCTTTAGCGGTGTGTAGCCTATTCTCAGCTTGATCGAAGGCCACTGACTTGGGGCCGTACGCGACATCCTCAGTAATCTCCTGGCCCAAGAACCACGGTTGGCAGTGCATGACTATTGCTCTCTCGGAGGCGTGTGAGAGGAGCTCGCTGTTGACCTGGTAGGGTGGGAACACTTTCATTCTCTCGTCTACGTCCTCCACTCCCATGGAGACCCAGGTGTCCGTGTATATGACGTCGGCGCCGTGAACAGCTCTCACGGGGTCCTCATATATCTCTATGGTGGCTCCAGTCTCGGCCGCGATCTCCATCGCCCTGTTCACGACGCTCCTGTCTGGCCAGTAGTTCTTCGGCGCGGCCACAGCGTGATCATACCCCATGAGGGCGGAGGCCAGCATTAGGCTGTGGCTGGTGTTTGCCGCGCCGTCGCCGACGAAGACAACCTTGACTCTCTCCTCTCCAAACCTCTCCACTATGGTCATCATGTCTGCCAGAGCTTGGAGCGGGTGGAAGCGGTCGCTCAGCATGTTGATGACTGGCACGTCGGCCCACTTCGCCAGTTCCTCGAGGGTCTCGTGCTTCTTCACTCTGGCGGCTATGGCGTCGACGTACCTGCTGAGAACCGTGGCCGTATCTCTCAGGGTCTCCCCCCTGGAGATCTGCAGGGCCTCGACCGGGAGCGTGAGGAACTCGGCGCCGAGGTGGTGCGCGGCCGTGGCCATGGATACCCTCGTTCTGGTGCTGGGCTTCTCGAATATGCCTGCGACGACCATGCCCTCCAGCGGTCGCCCAGTTATGAAGCCCCGCTTGTAGGCCAGGGATCTCTCAATCAGCGCTCTAAACTCTTGAGGGGTCAGGTCAGAGAGAGTTAGGAAATCCCGACCTCTGAGGCGCCGGAGGTCCCATCCCCACTTCAAGCTAGCTCACCGTTGACCCGGCGGACATGTATAATTTAACGGGATTTGGCCCCCTTCTTACCCTGCCCCTCTTGTGTGAGAGCCTGAGTGAGCTGAGCCTCGATCTGTCTTAGCGTGGCTTGAACTCTCCCCAGCTCCTGCCTGAGTTCGTCCAATATCTTGGACAGTTCCTCTTTCCCCTTCTCTGGGTCCATCTCGGCGTAGATATTGCCGCCAAGGTTCACCAGAACCTTGTCCACCAGGGCCTCAGGAACGCGTATCAGCAGATATGATCCGACCGGGAGCAGAAACGGACCTATCTTCCCTCCCTCAGCTTTGGCGCGCTCAAGAACAGTCAGCGTGTCGATTGCGCCCTGGATGTCGGCGATCTGAATGGCGAGCCTGTTGCTCGTGTCCGCCAGAGCTTGGTACATGGCTTGCAACGTGCCCAAATCAATCTGCCTAGTTTCCCTACTCTCGCTCAAAGTCAATCCCCGGAGACACGTAGCCTGATAGTTAAAGGTTAAGGCTCAATCCTGAGGGCCTCAGCGATAACGTCGATCTCGAGAGGAGTGGTGGGGTAGCCCACGAGCGCGCCCCGCTCGTTGGCCAGGATCCCCGTTCTCACGTAGTGCACCCCGTCGTTCACGGTCCCCCTGAGGACCTTTACTTCGAGGACCTCGGATATCAGATTGGCCTCTTCGTCGCTCGCAGTTGGGGAGATGAGCGCTCCCTTGTTAGTGGCCACGGCAAGAGAGCCTACCACGCCGACGCCGCCTATCGTGCCTCTCTTGACGGGCACCCCGAGGGCTGCCTTGATTAGGTCTACTTCTGAGTCCCTGAACTCAGGGTGGACTATGGCCCCGTAGCTGTTGGCTAGGACCGTGTTTCCCAGCGCGGTCAGTCTTACGTCGAGAACCTCGACGGGAATGTCAGACTCCCCAAGCGCCTCTATCTCGTCAACCTCAACGATGCTGGGGACTATGAGCTTCTCAGAATTTCCGGCCAAGAACACCCCGATCAGTCTAGATCTGTAGAGGCTGAGTTCAACCGTTCTGGCACCCAACACGTCTCTGACTTGGGACTTGAATCGCTCAGGAACGCCATATGGCACGAAGCTCACGTTGCCCACGACTCGCGCGAATATCCCCAGGCCGGGGCTGCCGTCCAGCTTGGCACGCTCTATCGTCAAGGAAGCCCCTCACCTCGAGGGGCCGACGTTCACGACTTTCTCCTCTCTGTCCACCTTGACGTAGATCCTGAGCAACCTCGGAGGGTTGCCGGCGCCCCTGCTCCAGATGAGCTCGTTGAGTTCTGGATCTATCCTGACTACGTACTCGTCGTCGAGTCTCATCCTCCTGCGGACCTCAGCCTCGACCAGCTTGACAGTCCTAGCCGCCCTCTTCTTGGGAGGGTACTTCTCTCGGACTATTCTGCCTAGCCTCAGAGTGAGGTAACCCTCATCAGAATCCTTACCGAGTGTATCCCTGAACTCTGACATGGCAGATTCCTCCCGAGATCACAGCTGGAGCCTACTCCTCCTCCAGTGCCTAAGCGGCCTCGGGCGAACCTTTCTCAGGGTTCTTATGTACACCCAGATTGGGACCCTCTTGTTAGACTTCATGGCGCTGGCATACCTCAGCTTTGAGCCAAGCGGGCGTTTCCTAGCCATTCAGCACCACCTCCATCAAACTATCCTGATCCTAAAATCGGGACTCGTTCTCTCGGCCAGCCGTGCGAGGAGAGCCTTGAGTTCCGCGTCGCTCAGCCTCCTGGTGAGCCTACCAGCCGCGTAGAGCTGGACCAAGTATAACTTCACCTCCTCAGCGAGCCCCGGCTTAACCATCTCAAGCCTCTTAAGCCTAGCCCATGCTTCGCTATCGAGAACCTGCCTGACTATGGCCTCTATCCTCTGCTTCTCCAACCTGCGCCTCTCTTCTTCCTCCTGCTGCCTCTGTCGAGCCATTATCTCGGCCTGCAGCCTCTCTTGTATCCTCCGGAGTTCCTCGTCTTCGGCGCTCACGGGGTGACCACCCTCCCAGGTACCAGCCCCTGCTCCTTGATTATCTCGGCGGCCACTTTGTCCAGCAGGGAGGCCCCCTTGCTTGTGA
>DRBY01000027.1 GCA_011042755.1 Thermoproteota archaeon
GGCGATCGCCTGCGTCAGGCTTTCGATGACAACATCCTCGTCGTGCTTACCGTCCTTCTCTTTTCATTGCCGACGGTTAGCGGGAGAACTCTAGTGAACAAGAAGTGACGAACGCTTGTAAGAATGCTAACGTCCTCAGGAATACTAACACTGAGGCCCCACTGCATGGGGGCGTTGTTCTTGGTTCGAGAGCCCGTGTCCTGCCTCCTGAGCCAGGCTAGGTGCAGCCCGCGAGCAAGATCTACCGTTATTAGATATCGGCGCGGCGCGAGTGCAATGGGCGACGAGGTCGAGAAGATAAGGGCGAAGCTTGAGAAGCTGGAGAACGCCCTCCTCGAGGGGCGGATAAGTGAGGAGACCTACAGGGAGTTGAAGGAGAAGTACGAGAAGAAGTTGAGAGAGCTTAGGACCGCTTCAGGATTGACTGAGACCTCGAAGCCCGCTCTCGCCCAGCCTCGGAGCGCCGGCGGGGTTCCTCCCGGGGTTCAGGAGAGGCTGACCCCGGCCGTGCTGGCCTTCGTCTTTGATGACGAGCTCTTCGGGCTCACCGGGCTCAAGGAGAACCTGTTCGAGTTCAACAGGGGCTCTGTGCAGGTGGCCCTGATGGCGGCGGCCACGATGCTCTCTCTCGAGGCTGACGGCCACGTGGAGATACGGCCGGGCGTGCGTGGGAGGATTCTGAAGAGCAAGACTGTGCTGGCAGTGAAGAGGAAGCCCTTTGACCTGCGAGAGTACGGCGTCATGAGCGCGAAGATCTACCAGGCGCCCGTTGGGGCGGGAGTGAGCGTCTACGACCTCGTCTGCGACAAGAGCAAGGCCAACAAGCTGAAGGACCCCGCGGGGTACGTCACTGACTGGGTGCTCAGGAGCGACCTCACGCCTCAGACGTACGACTTCCTCTTCTACTGGGAGGAGAGAGAACTCCAGCGTAGCCTGCTCGACAGAGTGCTCGGGCTTCCAAAGAGCGTGTGCGTCTTGAAGATGCACATAGAGAACGCGCAGCTCTACAGAGATCAGCTGGAGGGACTCAAAGTCCTATTCTCGCGGGCGGCTCGGGAGAAGCCGCAGTTCTTCGACAGAGTGTTCAGCGAGTGCCAGGCCGCGCTGTTCGAGATGAGGGAGGCGGAGGACTTTTAAGGGCGTGGTAGTAGGCCCTCGTACGTACGGCGCAAGCTGTTCGTGAAAGACAGCAAGAACTATTGCGTGAAGTCTGATGGGCTCATCGAGACCGCCGAGGGCGTAGAGGGGATCCTACTGAGGATGGAGTGGGCTAAGAGGGCTTACGTCGTGTTGGACGGGTGCTCAGAGGCGGTCATCCTGAGGAAGTGCCCCCTGAGAGATTAGAGGCAGTCCATTGAACGTAGCAGCGGAGTAGCGATCCGACGCGGTTTAGTCCCAGGCGGTATACGGTGGGAGCGTCCTGATTGATCTCGCTCCCCGGAAGACCCGGCGAAGCGTCGTGTTGCAGCTGGTTAGACGCGCTTCACCGTGTTAGCTTCTTAGCGATGTACTCAGGAACCTTTGGAGACCCTCAGTCTGGGATGTGGCCTTTTTCTCGCATATTCTAGATAAATATTTCACATTTTCAGTTAGTAGCTCAAGCAAGAGCGTCTTTTTTTACCTATACTGGAAATTGGGTCTGTTGGGATAAGCTAATCTCACGTTAAACTGTTGAATGATCAATAACAAAATGCGATAAATTTAAGATCTGAGCGTGCAATCTTGGCACTTGAATGGCCAGCAGTAGGGCTTTAGGGGTCGCCCTGGTGCTGCTAGCGTCGGTCGCCCTAATTGCAATCCTACTCGCGACGGGGACAGTATCCCTTGGTAAACAGCGCCCTCCTCAAACCACTCCAGCTCCCAGCGGTACCACGCCAGCCTCACCATCTCCTGGACCATTTGCTAGGGCCAGGGGAGAGGAGCACGGGCCATACGGCGTGGGGAACTCGAACTACGTCATATTCTGGATTCCGTGCGCCTCCGCCGGAGACGAGGGCATCGCGACTATGCTGATCTACCCGAAGCAGCCTAGGTACCCGGAGGGAGCCCCCGTCGTCGTGAACGTGCAGGGGATCATCACGCCGGTCAGCTCGATAATGAGGCCCCCGAACTTCGACACGCACGGCGTGATATGGATCTACTTCGTGTACCCCGGCGGGAGGTCTGAGGGCTACGCCAGCGGGGGCTCGTACGACTACGGAGGGCCGGCCTGCGTCGAGGCCCTCTACTGCGTCATGCAGTTCGCTCAGGGGAGGCTAGCGAACGGGGTCGGTAAGAAGATAACCGACTACGTGGGGTACAACGTCCTCACAGACAACGTGGGGATCTACGCGTCCTCCAGCGGTGGAAACGTGGTCGGGATGCTCCTCGCGAGACACGGCAGTGGTCTGGAGGGCCTTAAGTACGTCGTATTCTACGAGACCCCCGTGGGGGACCACTACATCACCGGAGACCTGGGGAGGGTTGGAGACGACCCAGACCAGAGGGTCGACGCCGACGGAGACGGCATACCCTGGGACGACGCCAGGAACCTGAGGTACGCGGAGGGCTCGTGCAACGAGACCAGCTGCGTCATAGACTTCTCGAACCTGCGCTACGATCCGGAGGTGGGGTTCTACCTCGACAACAACGGAGACGGGAGACCGAACTTCTACGGGAAGTTCCCGCGCTTCAGCACGGACGTGGATCACGGCGGGGCCCTTGAGGAGGATGAGGACTTCATCTTCGTGGCCTGGGACGTGACGCTCGGAGGGAAGAGCCTGAAGGTCTACTCCTACGAGGTCACCACGGCTGCGTGGAGCAGGGGCCTCTTCAATCAGGTTCCTCCGAGTGTGATGAGGCCCGAGGAGGCATGGAGCTTCTGGTTCGAGAGAGACATCAGCCACCACTACGACGAGATCTCGAGGAACTACCCCGAGCTGAAGATCATGCAGATCGGATTCGCTAGGGACCACGTCCAGGCCTCTAGAGATCATCCTCACATAGTCGTGAACTACAACGCGTTCAGGAGGAGGGGGCACTGGGTCAGGCTCAACCCTGACAGGAGCTACCTAGAGTACGTCGCCGGGGGGAAGCTGAGCGTGAGGGAGAACGCCGCGA
>DRBY01000107.1 GCA_011042755.1 Thermoproteota archaeon
AACTCCTCTTCTACGATCTCTACGTCCCTGACCGGATCGTGCGTACCCGGCGGAACAGGGTTTCCCTCGTCGTCGGTACTACCTGCGGCATCCACAACCAGTATGTTCACAGAGGCTCTCCTGAGATCGTCTAAGAACTTGTTTCCCAGCCCTCTACCGGCGTGGGCTCCAATAACTAGCCCGGCTACATCGAGGAGCTTGACTGGCACGAATCTGTACCTTCCATTGCACCAGCCGTACTTGGGCTGGCACCGCACCCCCAGCTCCGTGCAGACGGACTCTACTCGAATGAAGCCTACTCCCTCGTTGGGCTCTATGGTCACGAAAGGCCTGTTTCCTCTCTCAGCCTCGACTAGCGTGGCCGCGGAGAAGAACGTGGTCTTCCCAACATTCGTTTTCCCAACGACCCCTATCAGCATCCGGCCAACCCTACTAGCCAAGGTTTAAAACCCCCGCAGAGGGTGTCGCAGGCGAGAAGTCTGCGGGGGTTCTGCCGTGGCAAGGTACTACGAGATGTTCGCTTGGAGGAAGAGGAATGAGCTGCCTGAGCTAAGAGAGCTGTGGCGCATCAGGCTCATGAAGTGGAGACGAGAGCCAGCCGTAGTTAGAGTTGAGAGGCCCACACGGCCGGACAGAGCGAGGGAGTTGGGGTACAGAGCTAAGCAGGGCTTCGTAATAGCCAGAGTCAGGGTGAGGAAGGGAGGGAGGAGGAGGCCCAGGCCTAGGTCTGGCAGGAAGCAGGCTGGCATGGGAGTCTCCAAGTTGACTCCAGGCAAGAGCATCAGGTGGATAGCGGAAGAGAGGGCAGCGAGGAAATTCCCCAACCTCGAGGTCCTGAACTCCTACTACGTCGCTGAGGACGGGAGGTACTACTGGTACGAGGTCATCCTCGTCGACCCTCACCGCCCGGTCATCAAGAACGACCCTAGGATCAACTGGATACTGAATCCAGCCAACAAGAGGAGGGTATTCAGAGGTCTCACGAGCGCTGGTAAGAAGTCGAGGGGCCTGCGCAAGTTCAGGGGCATACCCCCGATAGTGAAGCGGTTTAAGAGGAAGAGGAAGGAGTCCTGAGGGGGAAGGAGTACCCCTTGTCCCCCCCTTCTGGAAGGATCCCCGTCTCTCGCGTGGAGATTAAGACGTTTTGTTACCCTACTGAAGACAGAGAGCGAGTCGTCTCTGCTATCTTGGCACTCCTACCTGAGGATATCAGAGACCCTAGCGAGATCAAAGGGACTAAGCTGAGAAGCGTGCACAAATTCTCTTTCGAAGAGCTCAGGATGGAGATAAGAGGACCGAGGGCCAGAGAGGTGATGGCCTGGATCTTCTCGCGGCTTCCCGAGCCTGATCGCATCGAGATCCTCGAGACCTTAGAGAAGAGGATAGACGGCAGTCGGCTGTACATACGGATTGACAAGCAAGAAGCTGTGGACGGATCTCTCAGGCTTCACAGAGGAGGGATAGGAGGGCACATACACGTGGTAGCTGCTTTCTCGAGAGCAGTTCCCATAGACCTCATCTCCGAACTTCTAAGAGGCGGTGAGTGTGGTGAGGAGGTTCATAGACCTGAAGGTAAGGCTAGAGAGTAAGACCGAGGAGGAACTGATATCTGCGTATCAGGAGGCCGTAGAAGCCGGATACTGGGCTATATCAGTTTGCTTTGATCCCAGCGAGTGGGGTCCTGAGGCCGATGATTTAGTGAGGAGGCTCCGAGGAGAGGGGATCAACATCTACTCGACAGTTGAGGTGGACTCCTCTGACCCGCTGTGGAGATCCACTCTAGCTAAGCTCAGACCTCTCCCCGATTACCTGACTGTGAAAGTTTCGAGACTTACAGAGGGAAGGTTAGCTAGTCTCATTAAGATAGTTGACGGCATTACGCTGATGCTGCGTAAGGAGAGCCTAGCTTGGGACTATGTGAGCGCAAGAGAGGCGGCGCGACTCCGAAAGGTTGTGAGTGTGGACATCCAAGAGCTGCTCAGCGAATTCGAGGATCCGGCAAGGTTGTCTGCCGAATTGAGAATCCTGAAACTTGAGCTTGAGATCTCCAGGAGGGCCCGCCTCCCGATAGTTGCGGAATCGATGGGTGCCAAGTCCGCAGGATTCATTCAACCCTTGTTGGTCGCCTCACTCTTGGAGACTCTCCTTGGACTGGAGTGGAACAGAGCCCTTAACTCAATCAGCTCGTATCCACAATCACTCCTGTCGGGCGATAGGAGGCTTGCCTTGAGGGGGTATAGAACCGTTGAGGGCTAAGGTTCCAAGAGGTCTCCTAGGGAGAAGGAGATACATTCTATTCGAGCTTTTCCCACGGGATAAGGCTCCCAACCGTAGCGAACTAGAGAGATCCTTGAAGAGGACAATGTTGACTCTCTGTGGAGTCGTCGGGGCTTCTGAACTTGAATTATCGCTGAAGGCGTACTCTCAGCGTAGAGGCAGAGGTATCTTGAAGACAGATAATAGGTCGATCTCTCGCGTCCTATGTCTGCTCCTCGCGACCTCAAGGGTGCTTGGCCTATCTGGCGTACGGGTTCTTGCCGTATCTGGGACGCTCAGGGGTCTCTCTAGGAGAGAGAAGGAAGCGGGCAAAACTCTATAATCGAGAAACTACAGCTAGCCTTTGAGTTCAGAGGTGGTTTTAGATGTTCCCTCAAATGGCAAGTGGTTACGATCGTGCCATCACTGTGTTCAGTCCCGATGGGAGGCTCCTCCAAGTTGAATATGCCCTCGCTGCCACTAAGAGAACTCCACTGGCTATAGGAATCAAGTGCGCTGGAGGGGTCGTTCTAGCTGCCAGCAGGAGACAGGCTTCCCCGCTGGCAAGCCCTCCAGAGAAGATATACATGATAGACGAACACGTAGGCGCAATAGCAGCTGGATTGATCGGAGATGGCCTGATATTAGTCGATCGAAGCCGTCTCGAGGCTCAATACCACCGTCTCATCTATGGCGAGCCTATTACGGTCAGGAACTTGGCGAAGAGGCTCGCCCTGTTTAAGCAGCAGTTCACCCAATACGCTGGTCTCAGGCCATTTGGCGTCATAATGATCTTTGGCGGGATCGAC
>DRBY01000130.1 GCA_011042755.1 Thermoproteota archaeon
CCTTAAAGCAACGGCGTCGGCCCCTCCAGGAATAATCTCCTCCTTTGTTAGGAGCTTGAAGAAGTCGGCGAGGGGTTGGAGGATCCCTATGGGGCCAGTATAGCTCGGCCCCATTCGGTTCTCCATCCTAGCGACTACCTTTCTCTTGTACCACTCTGTTAGGAGAGAGCCGACGAATAGGAACGCGAAGCCTGGGAATATCGTCAGCTTAAACAGGAGTGTCAAGATCTCCATCAAGGTCATCAGGCCCTGCACCTCCCGCCGAACTTCCTCTCAATCTCGAGCGGGGTCATGACCCACCTCTTGCCTCTGGAGACGTCAACAAACGCCAGACGATCCATGCACGAGAAGCATGGGTCTATGCTTCCGAGAATCATGGGGATATCGGCTATGGTGCTCCCTACGAACGCCTCGCACGCGGCCAGTATGTTGGCGAGCGTGGGGGTCCTCACTCTCAGGCGGTACGGCTTGTCTCCACCGTCGCTAATCACGTGGTAGAGGAGCTCCCCCCTGGGCGCCTCGACGATTCCTATTCCCTCTCCCTCGGGCATCTTCCTCGGGACCGCATACCTGATGGGGCCGTCCGGCAGATGCGTGACTGCGTGCCTTATCGCTTCAGACGAGGTGAGCAGCTCCTCTACTCTGACGGCGAGCCTCGCCCAGACGTCGCCCTCCGACCTGGTAACGATCCTGTAGGGCACCTCGTCGTACGCCGCGTATGGCCTGTCGACCCTGACGTCCCAGCTGAGGCCTGAAGCCCTAGCAACCGGGCCTACGACGCAGTAGCTGGCGGCCTTCTCCTTGTCCAGCGTGCCCACTCCCTGCGTCCTGGCGCGGATAGTTGGGTCTTCTAGCACGACATCCAAGTACCTCTTGAAGCGCTAATCGAGGTAGTCTAGGGCCCGGAGGAGGCTGCCAACAAACGCGTCGCTAACGTCTCTCGACACCCCGCCGATCTTGTTGTAGGCAGAGAGGAGCCTGTTGCCGGTGAGCTCCTCCATGAGGTCCATGACCAGCTCCCTGTCCCTCCAGGCATACATGAAGATCGTGCGGAAGCCCATCAGCTCGGCGAGGACGCCGAGCCAGAGCAAGTGGCTGTGCAGCCTGTTCAGCTCGTGGGCTACTAATCGCAGATAGCGCGCCCTCCTGGGAGGCTCGATGCCGAGGAGGTCCTCGACCGCCTCCACGTAGCAGAGCGTGTGTGAGACGTTGCAGATGCCACAGATCCTCTCCACGAGGTACAGGTTCTGCACCCACGTCTTGCTCTCCGCCAGCTTCTCGATACCCCTGTGGACGTAGCCTATCCTGGGCTTCACGCCGACGACGATCTCCCCCTCAACCTCAAACGTGAAGTGCTCGGGCTCGTGCAGAGCCGGGTGGTGCGGCCCGAACGGAACGACGATCCTCATGGCTAACTCCCTCCGCTCCAGTCCTTCCTGAGCGGGTACTCGTCTGGCCTCATCGTCTCAGGCTTGAGGAACGGCCTGACGAGGCGCGTGTTTCCGTTGAACTCGACGTCAAGCAGGTCGTAGATCTCGTTCTCGTAGATGTGGGCTCCGGGGATTATGTCAGATATCGTGTCTACCTCTGGAGACTCTCTCGGGCAGGAAGTCCTGATCACGAGGTATCGCTTCGGGCCGTGGAGCCAGACGAAGTAGGCTAGCTCGAATCTGTCTCCAAAGTCTGTTCCCGTGATCATGGAGACCTGTAGCATCCCATAGGATCTCTTCAGCGCCTCGATAGTCTCCCGTAGCTTTTCTCTGGGTATCCTGAACTCGACCATGCGCTCTCGTTCGGTCTTGAACCCCTCGGCCCACGGCAGCAGCGCCCTAATCCTGTCCTGGCGCACTCTCCCCACCTCCCTCCTCGCGGAGCCTCTTCTGCTTGAGGAGTTCTATCGCCCTCGCTATCCCGAGAATGATGGCTTCGGGCTTCGGGGGACAGCCTGGAACGTAGACGTCCACAGGAATGACCTCGTGAGTCCCCCCTGACTCGACCGAGTAGCTCCCCGCGAATACCCCAGAGCTACCGCCGCAAGCCCCCAGCGCGACTACAACCTTGGGCTCCGGCATCTGCTCGTATATCCGCCTCAACCTCTCCCTCTGCTGGCGCGTAACAGGGCCCGTGACTACCAGTATGTCAGCGTGTCTTGGGGAAGGCTTCAAGAGTATCCCAAATCTCTCCACATCGTATCGAGGCGTCAGGGCCGCAACCAGCTCTATATCGCACCCGTTGCAGGCTCCAGTGTTGAAGTGTAGGATCCAAGGCGATCTCTCCCTAGACCACTTCACCAACCTCTCTGACAGGCTGCTCATCACGATCACCTCCATGACACTATCACGCTGGCTACGGCAGCAAGAACGGCGTAGACAAACAGTATAGCCGGGCTCAACACGCCAGAGAACGCTGCCAGCGCAAGAAGAAGTGGAGCAATCTCTATTAGGGCAAAGAAGGCGAGATATTCCGCGTAACTCAATTCAACGCTCTGGCCCTCGTGAGGCACCCCCCTCTCTCCGCAGGCGTAGATCTCCTCCTTAGTTGGGGACGGCTTCCTCGGAGCCCACTTTCCAGACGCCATAAAGAATATTGTTAGCCCCACTAGCGCCACGAAGAACGCCACGAACGGGTCTATCACTCCGGGGACACCTCAGTATGAGTGTAAGGAATTCGGCCATAAAAAATTATCACACTATTGAATTTTATATTCTACTTACGTTAACTTCTCCTTAACCAGATCACAAAATTGGTTCTCGAAAACTATTGTGTAAGTCACCAGAGCTAAAATGGGAAAAATATTTACAGATTCGAAAAGCGAGTCTTCTGCAGGACCCTCTCTAAGAGTTCGACCACATATGAGACAGATTTGGAGACTTCAGGCGATAATTCGCTCCCAATGTCAATTTTGGCCGCTTGAATTCCGATCAAGATCACACGAAGTTCTCCCAGCTCAGACTTCAGCAGATCTACAAAAAGATCAAGGGGAAGTGAGTGCGTGCTCACTAACCTTACATCTCCGAAGGGAAGCTCGGCCAAGAGTACCGACCCTGGAGAGAGA
>DRBY01000037.1 GCA_011042755.1 Thermoproteota archaeon
CAGGAGCCAGATGAGCCAGGGCAGGGTCCACGAGACACCCCAGAGCAGACCCCAGAGGAGAGGGTACAGAGCCCACCATCTCGAGCTATAGCCGTAGTAGTAAGGGTAATACCAGTACCAGCCGTAGTAAGGCCAGTACAACCAGTAGTAGTCCCAGTATAGCCACCACCAAGGATTATAGGCCGACAGGTAAAACCAGGTGGGGCTCAGGTACCAGTAGGGGTAATACCACCCCCACCAGAACCAAGGGAACATTCTGAATAATTACAAAGCACCACGGCTATATAAACTTAGGAATCTAAACCTAGGATTCACTAGAATGAAGTGCTGATAGGTTATGAAAATCGGCAATCTCAGGCAGAGGAATATCCCTCAGACGAGCCGTCGCATTACTTCTTTTGGAGGTCATTGGGCCTGTGAAAATCCCCACCACAAAATAAGGAGAGAGGGAGTGGGATTCCCCTCTCAACCGTAAATCTTGCCCTCGGGAGGAGTTGGTATGACGCCCGACTTCACTAGGACATCCATCTGCTGCCTGGCCCTCTTTATCATGAACACAGCCTTCTCGTAGAGTTCGTCCCTGCTGTACTTCTCCCTCGCCACTCCCTGCTCTATGGCCTTCATGGCTACGGTCACGGCGACCCTCGGGTAGACCTCCCACTCCTCCATGGTGGGTATGATGTAGTCCTCGCTCAGCCCCTTCTCCTCCGCGAACTTGGCGAGCTCGAAGGCAGCGGCTGCAGCCATCTCGTCGGTTATGGTGCGTGCTTTCACGTCCAGGGCTCCCCTGAAGACGCTCGGGAATACTAGGCTGTTGTTCACCTGATTCGGGAAGTCGCTCCTCCCAGTCGCAACTACCTTCGCTCCCGCTTCCTTAGCCTCCCAAGGCCATATCTCAGGCACCGGGTTGGCCTCTGCGAATACTATCGGATCTGAAGCCATCTTCTTGATCCACTCCTTCTTTATGACGCCCGGCCCCGGCTTCGAGGCGGCTATCACGACGTCCATGTCGACGAGGGCCTCTGGAATGCCGCCCGTCCTTCCCTCTGCGTTGGTCTTGACGGCCCACTCGTACTTCCACGGGTTCTTCTCCTTCAGCTGCTCCATGTCCGGCCTGTCCTTGTAGAGTATGCCCTTCGAGTCTACCATGACCCACTTCTTCGGGTCGCCTCCCGCGACCTCGATCACTCTGGCGCTGGCTATGTTGGCCGCTCCAGCTCCTATAAACGCGATCCTAGCCTCGCTGAGCTTCCTACCCGTGAGCTTCAGAGCGTTTATCAGACCGGCCAGCGTGGCGCCGGCTGTGCCCTGCTGGTCGTCGTGCCAGACGCATATCTCGGTCTCCTTCCTCAACCTCTCGAGTATGTAGAAGCACTTGGGCGACGCTATGTCCTCCAGGTTGACGCCGCCTATCGCCGGCTCCATGGCCTTCACTATCTCGATGAACCTGTCTGGATCCTTCTCCCTTATCGGCAGGGGGAATGCGTCGACGCCTCCCAGGTACTTGAAGATGAGGGCCTTGCCCTCCATTACCGGCATGCTCGCCTCGGGACCTATGTCGCCGAGCCCCAGCACTCTAGTGCCGTCCGTCACCACCAGAATGGTGTTCCACCGGTTCGTGTACTTGAAGCTCAGCTCCTTGTCCTCCGCTATGGCCCTGCAGACGCCAGCCACGCCCGGCGTGTACCAGATGGCGAAGTCCTTCAGGGCGAAGACGGGTACCCTGGGGGCTACCTCTATCTTCCCTCCGTAAAACTTGGCGAATTTTATCGCCAACTCGTATGGCTTGTCTACCTCAGAGGTCTTCTCACTCATAGAGACCAGCCGGGTGGGAATAGCTCCATATGGTAAAAATCTTGGCATCAAGGGAGGCGCGTTCTCTAACTTCGCGAATCTCAGGATGCACGCTCCCGTAGGGAAAGGTCTAATACTGCCGGGAATCCTCCTTCTGCTGATGTTCTCCGCAGAGTACGAGGAAGCCGTCAGGGTCAAGCTAGACTGCGAGGAGGTCGTTGCATCTGCCTTACCTGAGGTCGAGCTTCCCGAGGAGGAGATAGAGCGTCTCGAAGAGATGATAGCTAGAATAGCCGAGGGCGAGTACCAGGATCTCCGAAAAGTCATGGAAAAATTGTGATCTCAGCTCTCCTCAGCCTCTAGCAGATCGAGCACCTCGATTACCCTCAGGTTCCAGTCGATGTGATAGGCGAGCCTCAGGTCGCCCAAGTCGGCGACCAACATTCCCGGGTGATCTTTCACCCTGCGCAGCCGCTTGGCTCCCAGGGGGACGGAAGTCTCTTCCAGCAGCCTGAGGAAGTTTAGCACCTCCTCCCTCCGGTAATCCTCCAAGCCCCTCAGCTTCTCGAGGAATAGCTCAGACAGCTTGACTCGGTACAGCGGCATCTCGGTGAGAGGATGCGCCGAGGTATAGATAACGCTTTCACTTGAACCGATTCCTTTTACTTCAGAGGAGGGCGGGGAAGGAAGGTAAGTTGGGAGTTCCACTCGCAAAGCTCGTCAAGCCCAAGAAGATCTCGTTCACTCAGCTGAGAGGTAAGGCGCTCGCTATAGACGCTTTCAACGCGATCTATCAGTTTCTAGCCCTCATAAGAAGAGGGCCGGGCATCCCCCTGACGGACAGGGAGGGGAGAGTGACCTCTCACCTCAACGGCCTTCTGTTCAGGACCGTGAGGCTCATTGAGCTGGGTATCAAGCCGGTCTACGTGTTCGACGGCCCTCCTCCAGACTTCAAGAGGAGGACTATCGAGGAGAGGAGGGCCATAAAGGAGAAGGCAGAGCGGGAGTGGATCGAGGCGATCGCTAGGGGAGACTTCAGGACCGCTTGGGCGAAGGCTGTCCAGACCAGCAGGCTGACGTCGGATATGGCCTCCGACGCAAAGAGGCTCCTAGACCTCATGGGCGTCCCCTGGGTCCAGGCCCCGAGTGAGGGGGAGGCTCAGGCGGCGCACATGGCGGCGAGGGGAGACGTCTGGGCCGCGGCCAGCCAGGACTACGACTCGCTGCTCTTCGGCTCC
>DRBY01000101.1 GCA_011042755.1 Thermoproteota archaeon
GGCGACCGAGGCTCTCAAGTCTATCGGGGCGAGCCCTGATCAAGAGCTGAGCGACGACCAGCTCACGCTGGTTTTCAGAGAGCTGGCGGATGTGGCTGGCTCCGCTCGTGTGTATGAGCTCTTGAGAGATTCTGACATCCTCAGGGAGAGGCTGAGGGTAAAGGTGTTCATCGTTGGCGACTCGGGGGTCGGCAAGACCACGTTCTGCGTCAAGCTGGCCACGGGCGTCTTCAGGGAGGAGTACAAGATCACCGTCGGAGTGGACTTCTACGCGATGGAGCTCGTACACAGCGATAAGCTCGTTAAGCTGGTGCTCTGGGACCTGGCCGGGCAAGAGAGGTTTGGGTTGGTGAGGCCAACCTTCTACTCTGGAGCCTCTGGAGGTTTCATCGCGTTCGCGCTAGATCAGCCCGAAACGCTGTCTAGCGTGCCCGGCTGGTTAGAGGAGGTGAGGCAGAACGCCGGTGATGTGCCATGCGTGCTGCTTGGAACCAAGCTGGATCTTGCCTCCAACAATCCAGGAGCGAGAAATGTGGTGGAGGAGTTGGATCTCCACAGCTACGTGCCGATCAGCTCAAAGACCGGTGAGAATCTGAATGCCGCCATTAGGACGTTGATTTCAGCCTGCGTCGAGTAATTCAGCAGAATTCAAGCGGGAGGGTGGGGCCCTCGGCTCCTCCACGAACGCCGCGAACACGATTATGGAGAATATTCCGATCAGCGCGCCCACCCAGAAGGATAGCGCCACGCCAGGCACGGATATCGGGCCTAGAGACAGCGTAACCTCGTGGAAGTGACCGTAAAGTTGACCCCCGAGCAGCGGGCCGACAACGGCTCCCACGTTGAACATCGCCTGCACAGTCCCGAAGATCCTCCCTCTGACGCTCTCAGGAACTAAATCCGCTTGAAGAGCGCGCATCGCTGGCTGCGACGAGTTGAATGCTATGGACCTGACGGTGGCCAAGGCCGTGAGCCCTTCAACGTCGCTCGAAAAGGGCATCAACGCGGTCATCAGACGCGAGGCCAGGCCCCCCGTAATTATAATTGGTCTCCTGCCGAATGCGTCGGCGAGCTTCCCAGCCGGGTACGCTGCGGCCAGGCCTATCGCGCCTGAGACCGTCGTGACGATCGCGAGCGCCGCGGGGTCAGAGCTAATGAACTGGACCACGAAGAGCCCCATTAGAGGTCCTGAGAATCCCATCGCGAAGCCGTTGGCTAGGGCCATCACGTAAATGGCGTTTAAACTCCTCCTAACGGTCCGGTGCATGTCCACATCGACGCGAGAATCTTCTTTCCTTGTCTTAGGCGAGGGAAGCCTCCTCTCAGACAGCAGGAACGTGGCTGGCAGGCCCGCCGCGGAGAATACTGTAAGGAAGAGAAATGGAAACCTCAGGGCGGCCCCAACATCGCTTATCCTCAGGTAGCGGACTCCGATCTTGTATGCGGCCACTCCTATTGCCGGTCCCAAGATCCAGGCGACGTTGGTTGAGATCATGTACAGGGCCATGGCTCTGGCCCGGAACTCCTGCTCCGTAGAGTCCATCAGGAGAGCCTCCGCGACTGGCCAGACCATGGCTGAAGCAACTCCTTGAAGCCCCCTTATCAGGTAGAGCTGTGTGAGAGTCGTTGATAGTATGTAGGCAAACGAAAGGAAGACGTACATCGCGGTTCCAACTATGATGAGCCTCTTTCGCCCAACTCTGTCGCTCAGCGACCCGAAGTACCTCGCGAGAAGAGCCCTCGTTAACATGAATGCAGACATGAGAGCCCCGTACTCAAGGGCGTATCCTCCAGCGGTCCCTATCCTCCCCAACTCCTCTGGCAGCTCTGTGAGTTCTCCGACTAAGTACAGCATGTAGTAGGGTAGGACGCCGAGTATCGCGCCGAAGCCTAGGCTGATTAGAAAGGACACCCAGCATAAAAGCACGAGATTTCTGCGTTTCACTAGAGAGATGCCGAGAAAGCAGTTAATAACGTTTATTCGAATCTGGCTCGTCTGAACTTGTTGCTGAAATTGGAGAAGCGCTCGAATGTCCTGCAAAGAAATTCTTGCTTAGTGCTCCCTTTGAGGAGGCTCTTAAGACGGAGAATTAGCTAAGAGTTAAGGAATTGATAGTTTTGATGTAATTCCTTAACGATGTGGTAATAAATGGATATATTGGCTCTCGAAGTCGCAAATCCAAAATTAAGCTCAGATCATAGCGTCAGTTATACCAACTTGTATCTTTATTATGCTGAACCCTATTTGAGTGATACACGAGGGGCCAAGACGCTCGATCTAAGCTAGAGACGAGTCGTTTTGGCCCTTCAATTGATCGCTTGACGGGTGAGGCTGAGAGAATTGTTGAATCAGTCGGGAACCGATAACGAGCTTCGGCTCGTGAGGTTGGGAATCGATCCCCTCGATAGGATAAGTGGTGGAGGAGTCCAACCGGGCTCCCTACTCGTGATCTTGGGTCCCTCCGGCTCGGGAGTGAGCACGTTCGCCCTCCACTTCATAATGCGCGGAGTGGCTGATGGAGAGCGCGGGGCCGTCCTCCTCACGACGAGGAAGCGCTGGGAGATCCTCCGCAGTGCAAAGTACTACGGGATGGCGTTGGAGGAGGCAGTAAATGCCGGAATTGTAAGGATAGTCGAGCTGGAGAACCCATTCGTCGCAGAGGAGATCTCCAGCGCCCTAATAGAACTCTTGGACGCCATAGAAGCGGGAGACGCAACGAGGGTGTACATAGACACGATAGACCCGCTGCTAATGACGCTGGGTCCAAAGGAGTTTCTCGCTCAGGTGATAGCGCCACTCCTCGAGGCGTCGAAGAAGAGGGGCACGGTCACTCTGATCAGGTGCATGACGCCGAGGGTCTACCGCAGGATGGCTCAGTTCGCAACCGGGGCGTTTAGAATCGAGTGGAATCCCTTGATGCCCGGCGGCGGGACGCTGAGGAGGGTAGTGATCGATAAGCTCCGCGACGTTCCAACGGTGCTCCAC
>DRBY01000025.1 GCA_011042755.1 Thermoproteota archaeon
AGAAGGATTCTCCTGACGCTGATGTGATCGTCCTAGAGAAGAACGAATACCCATCCTATCACCCCTGCGCGCTGCCGTACGTCGTCTCCGGAAGGCTGCCTCTGGATGCTGCCATAGAACGCGCGACCAGGCCTGGAATCGAGGTAATAACGAGGGCAAGGGCCACAAAGATTGATGCAGAGCCAAAGGTCGTGCATTACGTTAAGGACGGCTCAGAAGAGAAGTTAGACTACGACGTACTGATTATCGCGACAGGTCTGAAGCCAGCAAAGCCACCCATCCAAGGGCTCGACCTCGAGGGGGTCAGAGTGCTGTGGAACGTCGAGGACGCTCAGTACATCTTAGAGCACATGGGGGAGAGAATCGTCGTTGTAGGAGGGAGCGCTACCGGGATAGAGGTCGCCGCCGCACTTTCCGAGGTAGGAAAGGAAGTCTGGCTAGTTGAAATGCTGGAGCAGCTGATGCCTGGAAAGGTTGACCCTCCTATAGCCTCGGCTGCGGCGAAGTACCTAGCCTCTATCGGCGTTAATGTGCTGCTCAAGTCTCCAGTGAAGGAGATAAGGGGTCCCACGGGGCGGGTGAGCGAGGTCGTTGCTGGAGATAAGGTCATAGAAGCCGACACAGTTATCGTGGCGGCGGGGGTAAAGCCCAACTCTCAGCTTGCTGCCGAGTCTGGTCTGCCAATTGGAGAGACCGGTGGTATAAAGGTAAACGACGAGCTTCAAGTAGCTCCGAGCATCTATGCGGCTGGCGACGTGGCAGAGGTCAGAGACTTCGTGACCGGGCGCCCAACGGTTACTGGACTGGCCTCCACGGCGTTGGTCCAGGGGAGAGTGGCTGGCAGGAATGCTGTGGGTGGGGACTTGAAGTACAGGGGTGCTCTCTCGCCCTTCGTAGTACACGTGGGAGACTACCTCCTAGCGGGGGTTGGTCTCCCCTCAACTCAAGCAGAGAGGCTTAACATACCACACGTAACTGGCCGATTCTCGTCGAGAGACTTAGAGAAGTACGTGCCTGGATCCTCCAAGATGGTGACGTGGCTCGTGGCCAGTCCAGAGGGCCGCCTCTTGGGGGCTCAGTTCTGGGGGCAGAAGGAGATCTGGGGCAGGGTGACGGCCGCGACCCTCGCCATCATGCACGGAATGAGCCTGAGGGACCTACTGGTCACAGAGTTCTCTTATCATCCTCTAGTCACGCCAGTAAGCGAGCCCATGACCGTGCTGGCCGACAGCATGATGAAGAGGTACATGCTCAGGAGTTAGCTTTGGATAACGCCTCTGCCTCGGATAGTACAACCTGCACTGGATTTTCCAGCATGTTCAAAGCTGGTCGCGGGTCTACCCTGTAGGCTAGAGGATCTCTGAGCAGGGATCTCAGAAATCTAGCCCCGAGTTCGGGATCTCTAAATCTCCAGAGAGGGAGCCCTATAGATGACACGAATTCGTCGACGTGGAGCGGCACGTCCAGAGGGAAGAGTGAGATTCCAGGAGTTCCAAGCAGCGCGGCCTCCCTCGACATCGTGCCGCCTCCTGAGATCACAACATCGGCCTCAAGGTAAAGACTGAGCGAGTCTAGCGCTTGAGGGGGCATCTCTATCGATTCCTGGTACTTCTCAGCGAAATAGTGCCTCTGCGACTCATATCTTGGGAGCAGGAGGACTCTATACCCCTCATCGAGCAGCACGCGAATGCAGGGTTCCACTACGCTCTCCCCCTTTCCTTCTCTCAAGAGGTACGATGCCTGAGACTCTTCGGGTCTCACTACAGCCAGTCTGCTGACCTTAGATTTGGGAGTCCAACTTGAGATTGCATCCATAACCCAAGCCAGCTCATCTACGCCATAGTACGGCCTCAAGGACCTTTCATTCACGCCTAAGCGAAGCCATAAATGTGCAGGAATTGCAGCCGGGTATACAAGCCTGTCGGATAGCGGCAGAGTCAGGCGTCCGACGAACGTGGAGTGGGGCGTATCGTTCATGCTGATCGCGGGTATCCCCAAGCCAAAGGCAACCCGCACGGCCTCAGGCGATGATAGAGATATCAGAGCCCCGGGCTCAAACTCGCTCACTGCGTCTGCGAGGAGGAGGGCTCTCTCGGCGTAGGCTTTCAGCTTTGAGGCGAGTTCGCCGCCGCCGTGCCTTCCAAGGGCACGGTGGGGAACCCCTTCCATCCTTAGAATCTCGTGAGTCTCTCCGTGTTCCCTAGCCGTAACTAGAACCTCGTGGCCGCGGCTTGACGCCTCTCGATAAACCTTAGAGAACACCCTCGCCTGCTTCGGAGTCATAACGTCTATCCAGAGCCTCAATCAGGCTCGCCCTCTCCGAATAGAGCGCTGATGAGTTCTCTTAAGAACTTCTCAGCACCCGCGAGAGCCTGCCTTCCCTTTTCGGTCAGCTCGTAGTAGTTCCTCACTCTCCCCGTATCGCCCTTCTTCCTCACCATGCGAATGTAGCCGTCCATCTCTAGCCTCTTCATCACTATGTACGCGGTTACTCTCGCAGGTTTCCAACCGAACCTGCTCTCAATCAGATCGGGTATCTCGTAAGGGTACTTTGGGCCGTCTCTCAGCAGGGTGAGGATGTACAGCCACAAGTTCTCGATTGTCAGTTTCTTCCTGAGCCTCTCTAGCGGCGTCTCTCATCACCCCACGTATCCTCCCGCCTCTTCTGATCCAGACAAGCTGAAGGAGGATATCTGCTCCTGCAGCTGACGTAGTATGGTCTGCTTGATCTCCTCGAACTCTCTGATCCTCCTCTCTATTCCCTCAAGGCTCAACCCCAGGCCCAGCGCTCCGTTCAGCACCTTCAGAACGGCTCCAGCAGCCCTAAAGTCAGGAGCAGAAGTTTCAGAGACTCCAGTTACGGAAACAAAGTTCATTCCACGCAACTTGGCGGCAGCTAGTGTGGCGCCTGC
>DRBY01000050.1 GCA_011042755.1 Thermoproteota archaeon
AGGGTGGAGAACCGACGGCCTACAGGGTGAGACTGGTGACCATCCAGGGGAACGAGGTGATCTACCGGACCGCTCATGGGGACGAGCTGAGGCTCTTGGTGCCCATGGAGGTTGACGCCTGGGTTTGGCACGTCGGCAGAAAACCGGGCCTGAGGGTCGAGACGGAGGAGGGCTACGAACTCACCGTCACGCACGACCACAGGTTCCTGACTCCCGAGGGCTGGAGGGAGGCTAGGAGCCTTAGGCCGGGGGACAGGATTCTCATCGCGAGGATGCACCCCGCCCTCCTCGACGGCTCCTACAGGGGGGACTACGACCTCGACGAGGACGTCGCCTTCGCTCTCGGGTGGCTGGTGGGGGACGGAACCTTCAACAAGCACTACGTCGCGTGGTTCTTCAACGGAGAGGACGAGGCTGCCGAGGAGCGCGTGAGAAGGGGAGTGGAGAAGCTAGGAGGCAACCCCCTCTCTCACACGTACGTGCTCAGTGAGAGCGAGCACAAAGTACAGTATAACGCCGGAACGACGGTCTACAGGAATGTGATGAGGCTGATGGGCTCCCTAATGGAGAAGAGCAGGGAGAGAGGCCTGCCCGAGATAGCCTGGAGGCTGAGCCCCCGCTCTCTCGCCGCCTTCCTCAGAGGGCTCTTCACAGCCGACGGCTACGTGGACGAGGACAGGGCGATTAGGCTAACGAGCGCGAGCTTGAGGCTGCTCAGGGAAGTCCAGATTCTCCTGACAACATTTGGAATAGCCTCCAAGATATACGAGAGACCCTATGGGGGAGAGTTCCACTACGTGACCAAGGACGGCGAGGGGAGGACCTACGAGGCATCTGGGTACTACGAGCTGCTGATAAGGGGCTACAGCAGGAAGATCTTCAAGGAGCTGATAGGCTTTGAGAGCATACAAAAGCTGGAGAAGCTGTCCCTCAAGAAGACAAAGAGAGATCCCGTGTGGGCGACGGTCAGGTCGGTGGAGGATGCCGGAATGGTAGACTTCTACGACTTCACCGTGCCGATTCACCACAACTACGTGGCGAACGGGCTGGCGAACCACAACTGCGGCGAAGAGCCGCTATATCCCTACGAGTCGTGTAACCTTGGGAGCATAAACCTCTACGCCTACGTCCGATTCGACGAGGAGACCGGCGAGGCCGAGTTCGACTGGGAGGCCTACGCTAAGGACGTCAGGCTGGCCCTGAGGTTCTTGGACAATGTCATCGATGTGAACAAGTACCCGATACCGGAGATAGAGGAGCACACCAAGCTCACGAGAAAGGTAGGTCTGGGTCTCATGGGACTGGCGGACACGCTGTTCGCCCTTGGCATACCCTACCACAGCGAGGAGGGCTTTGCCTTCATGAGGCAGGTCGCCGAGTGGCTAACCTATCACGCCCTGTCGGAGTCGGCAAAGCTAGCCTCTGAGAGGGGGCCCTTCCCGCTCTACCACAAATCTGGCTACGTGAGGAGAGAGATGCCGGTCGAGGGCTACTACCACCCGGAGCTGTGGACCCTTGACTGGGAGAAGCTTGCGAGAGAGGTAGCTGAGAGAGGTGTGAGGAACGCGGAGGTAACGACAATAGCGCCCACGGGCTCGATCTCGATGATAGCAGACGTCTCGTCTGGTATAGAGCCCCAGTTTGCCCTCGTGTTTGAGAAGAGAGTCAGCGTCGGAGAGTTCTTCTACGTCGACAAGGAGTTCGAGAGGCAACTCAAGAGGATGGGGCTGTACAGCGAGAGGCTTCTGAAGGAAGTTGCCGACAACGGGGGCTCTGTCCAGGGGATAGAGGAGATCCCAGAGGAGATGAGGAAGGTATTCGTTGTGGCCTACGACATACCTTGGTGGGATCACGTCAGGGCCCAGGCCGAGATATCCAAGTGGATATGCGCCGCGGTGAGCAAGACCATCAACATGCCCAACTGGGTGACTGTGGACGACGTGGAGAGGGCCTACCTGCTGGCCTACAAGCTGGGGCTGAAGGGGATAACGATCTACAGGGATGGCTCCAAGGCGGCCCAAGTGCTTGTTACGCCCTCCCAGAGGAAGGGGGAGTACGTGCTCGAGATCCCAAACGAGACGCTGAACATCATGGGGTCGCTGGGGGTAGAGCCCCCCTCTAGGTCCAGGCAGCCCTCCCAAGAGGGCGCTAAGGCGGAGAAAGTGAGTCCCGTGTTCACTCCGCCTCCTCGCAAGCCTCCTGAGTCCAACCACTTCGAGGTCTGCCCGGAGTGCGGGAGCAAGAGGCTGATCCACAGAGAGGACTGCGTGATGTGCCTAGACTGCGGCTGGTCTGCCTGCGTGGTGACGTGACTTGAGCGAGCGGCTCGGCCTCGTGCACGTCTACACGGGGAACGGAAAGGGGAAGACCACAGCCGCGTTCGGCCTGGCGATGAGAGCAGTGGGGAGGGGGAAGAAGGTACTCGTGATCCAGTTTCTGAAGGGAAGGGAGTCGGGAGAAGTTCTAGCGTCGAGGAGGCTCGCCCCAGAGCTGGAGGTGCGGAGGTTCGGCACGGGAAGGTTCGTAGACCCTAGGAATCCCGGCGAGGAGAACCTCGCCATCCTGAGAGCGGGGCTCGAGGATGCTAAGCGGGCCCTCGCGTCGGGTAAGTATGACCTCGTGATCTTGGATGAGATCAACGTCGCCGTCCACATGGGCCTGATACCCGAGGAGGAGGTTCTCGACGCCCTCAGGTCCAGGGCTGAGGGCGTGGAGGTCGTCCTTACGGGGAGGTACGCCCCGGAGTCATTCATCGAGGAGGCCGACTACGTGACTGAGTTCAAGGAGATCAAGCACCCATTTAGGAGGGGGGTTCAGGCCAGGGAGGGCGTCGAGTTCTGACCGGACGGTGGGCGGCGCTGGGCGGGATTGATGACGCTCAGGGAGCGGAACTCGTCGATCCCCGTGATCC
>DRBY01000065.1 GCA_011042755.1 Thermoproteota archaeon
CGGGACACGGTGGCATCCCTCCGGTGATCTCCTGAAGAGCCGCTCAGCCTCAGGTCAGCGAGGACAGGAGAGCGGCGAGCAGCACTATCCCCAAGTAGGCGTTGGCCACCTTGAACGTCTTCATGGCCCTCTCGGGAGATGGATCTCGGGCAAATGCTAGCGTGTTCTGGACGAGGATGGCTGAAGCCAGCACCGCCACAGCCTCGTAAACCGCGCCAAGCTTGGCCGCCCAGCCCAAACAGATAGCCACGGCTGCAGCCCCTAGAGAGAAGGCTAACGTCGCCCGGGCCGACTTCTTAGCCCCCCAGACGACGGGCAGCATCGGAACCCCCGCCTTGGCGTAGTCGTCGGCGTAGTAGGTCGCGAGCGTCCAGATGTGCTCTGGTATCCACAGCAGCACGAGCGCGGCAAGCAAGATCCCCTCCAGGCCTAGTTCGCCCGTTGCGGCGGTCCACCCGGCCAGGGCCGGCGCCGCTCCAGCCACGCCGCCAAAGATTACGGACCAGGGAGTCCTCCTCTTCGTGGCGAGGGTGTAGACGAAGATGTCGAAAGCGAACCCGAGGCCGACTATTGCGGCCGTGAGTATGCCTAGCCTCAGCGAGACGACTTCCCCTAGGCCAAAGAGCGCCAGGCCAAGGGCTATCGCCTTCCAAGGGGGATCGATCTCCCTGGTTGGCAGAGGCCTTCCGGCCGTCCTCCTCATCGCGGCGTCTATGTCTCTATCGAAGTACATGTTGACCGCCGTCGTGCCAGCCACGGCCAGAGACAGGCCGGCGACGTAGGTCGCGACCAGGCTGAGTTCAACGGAGCCTCTTAGCCCTATGAATAGGGGAGCCAGTCCTGAGAACACTAGGAGGAAGGTCTGCTTTAGCTTCAGCAGACGGGCATAGCTCAGCAGACGCGCCATCTCTAGTCGGAGTCCCAGAGTAAGTAGACGTATTATAACATACGACCTCTACTTGGAATCGAGAAAGAGCGCCGGTCAGGCGACTCGGCCCCCGCCGTCCCTACTCGCCCTCCTCTTCTTCCTTAAGCTTGGCCCTGAGTTCTGCTATCCTCTTCTTTACCTCCTCAAGCATGGAGACGTACTCCTTCCTCAGGAGATCTCGTATCTCCGGGTCCTCTATGGCGCCGGGGATGCCCACCTCCTCAAGCTTCTGGAGGATCCTCTTTCTCTCCTCCTCTAGCTCTGCGAGATCGTGGTGAAGGAGGTAGAACCTCATGGCCTCGTTCATGACCTCCCCCACGGTCACTCCCCTCTCCCTCGCGAGGTCTCTTATCCGCTCGTAGAGCCTCCTGTCCAGCCTGCGAATGGGTATCGGCCTGTGCACGATCACTTCTCCGGGAGCCGCCTTGATCATTATCCCGGCCTTGGGAGTCTCAACGGCTATCCTAGCGGCCTTTGACGCCATCTTCTCTATGCTCTTAGTTAATCTCTCGCTAAGGAGCTCGGTCATGCGCTCGATCTTCTCCTCGAGCTCTTCTAGCCTCCTCTCAAGCTCCTCCTCCCAGTCCTCCTCCCCGGGCATCGTATAACGTATAACGGTATAACAGATATAAAGGCGGCTGCTACGCCGCGAGGCCGAGGGCCAGGAGCAGGGAGCCCGTCGTCACAGCGTCCGCCAGGGAGCTCTCGATGGGGTTCACAAAGTTGTCTGGGTCGAGACCCATCCTGAAGGTCAGGACGGCCACGCCCAGAGAGACCGCCAGCATCGTGGCAGTAGAGAGCGTGCCTCCGAGGGCTAAGACGCCTGCGAGCCACTCCACGCTAGATCCGGATCCGCTCACCACGGCGGTGACCGCGCCAAACGCCTGTATCGCAGCAAACCAGGCGGTCCAGGCCCCCAGAGCCTCAGGCGCGATGTCTGCGAGGAGCCTCATGTCGGGCCTAGAGGTACCGATCGCCAGCTTGGTGGTGGCTATCGACCCCACGATAGAGCCAAAGTCGCCGACCATCGTGAGGAGAGCTGGGTATATCACGTAGATCTCGGTCCTGCCCCTAACCACGGTCTCAACCCTAACGAGGAGGTTGCCCGTAGCCGCGACTATGACAGAGACTATTAAGATCGCCAGGGAGGCTTCTCGAAGGATGAACCTGAACACCTCTCCCCTCGCGTGCTTGGCGGCTAGAATCAAGACGCATAAAGCGTAAGCAAACGCCGCCAGCGAGATCGCAAGTCTACCAGTCCTCCCAGACGAGTAGACCTTCAGCGTGGCAACGTACACGGCGCTCACGACGAAGTCGGCCACCGTGCTCATGCTCGGATACGTCACATAGTCTGGGTCGACTCCGGCCCGGAAGAACAGCGACGCCGCTACCGCGGTGGTTGGAGCCATTATGGCTTGAGATATGCCCATCGAAGCCAATATGACCGCAAAGAGTCCGGGTAGACCAGCTCCGCCTCTTCCGCCCAAGAGGAGGACTGTGGAGCCCACCGTTAGCGTCAGCGAGGCTGACGCGAGCAGCGTGAGCGTGAAGGCCGCGGAGATCGTGGACCAGAACTCCTCCGTGTTACCCCAGAGGGAGGGCTTCATGGAACCTATGTTCATCCCCGTGCTCAATCTCCCCGACAGCACTCCGTTTACCGCTCCTCTGGCGCTTAACATTCCGGGGTAAACAGCCATGGCCCAGGGGATTGCTCTGAGGAAATCAATCTGAGAGGCTATCACGCCACCCGCGAGCAGGTCTCCTAGGCCGAAGGTCATAGCTATCAAGGCGCGTGCTAGCGCCTTCGAGTACCTCCTGCTCAACTCTGCCAGTCGTGTTTTCCTCAACTCCCCATTTTTGAGCACCCCTGGGCATCTCCGTCTCGCGCAGACACTTCTTGCTATAAAAAATCTGCAGGCATGTGATGTTGGTCGAAGGTAGACGA
>DRBY01000133.1 GCA_011042755.1 Thermoproteota archaeon
AAGCTAATTGAGAGCACGTAATTTCACCTGCGTTGAGATGCGGTCTCGGCCTATACACTCCGAAGGTCTTGGCCGACGGCTCTTCACGTGAGGGCTGAGAGATCCACGGGGCCTAGGCCCTTCACGTCGAGCACGGATCTGTCCCTGCGCAGGACGACTAGCAGGGCTGTGGAATACCCATCCGAAGTTACGCATAGCTCAATCGGCGGGTAGGCGCCCATCCTGACGACGGGTGTCATTCCCGGCGGAGGGGCTAGCCTCACGAGCCAAGCGTCTGGATCGCAGTCGGTCACTCTCTTCGCCCTCACCCTCCAGAGCCCGACCTCACCCTCGCGCCATTCCGTCTCATTCTTTAGCGGGTCTAGGAGATCCACGCCTATGGGGGGCTCACCCACAGGGCCCAGGGTCTCTCTAGGCCTGACCTCGAGGGCTTCACCCTCCAACTTCAGCTCGATGGCGAGTCCCGGATCACCGCAGGCGATCGCCGCCGGCGGGCCGATCCACCCCTCCCCGTGGTACAACAAATCTGCGGAGGTCGAGACCCAAGACTCTAGGCCTGCTCCGTCGGGCTTGGACACCCTCAGTCTCAAGTACCCCTCTGGCGGCGGTGTCTTGATTGAGGCCCTGATCAGGAGGATGTCCACATCCCCGAGCAGCACGGGGAGAACCATGAGGCCTATCCTATTGCCGCGGGCCTCGATCCAGCAGGCCGCGCAGGCCAGGTCGTTCAGCGCCGTACCTGTGAAGTTGTAAAGCTGGAGCGTCATCGAAGTCTCTGAACTCGTGAGAGGAAAAATAACGATCTCCACCTCACCAGGTACGAACTAGGCGGCCTCAAATTGAGAAGACCTTGAAGGACACTTTGCCTTGTCGGCCACTCTCTCACTCCCGCGCTTCCTTTGTGCTCAGACCCTCCAGTAGTGCCTCACGAACTTGAGGTACCAGCCCTCCCATTCTTTCCTGCTCACCACGTGGATCTCGAACGGGTGGAAGAGCCCCAGCCTCTCCCTGAGTCTAGCCTTGAAGGCCAACCTCTTGTCTACTCCGACCTTCTCCTCCGTAACCACGGCCACATCTATGTCGCTCAGAGGACCTCTGTCTCCTCTAACCGTGCTACCGAAGACGTAGATGGAGACCCCCTCGCCGAAAAACTCTCTGCCAACCTCCTTGATAGTCTTCAGGTGCCTCTCCAGCTCGGCCCTGTACCTCTCCACGTGTTCTACCAATTTCCTCGAGACTTCAACGAAGCTCCTCATCGAACTCCACCTTGAACCTCTCGAGGAACTTCAGTGCGGCCTCGGCCGTCTCTTTCCCGTACTCCATGTCTAGGTACCTGCTCCCAACATAGGCCTCGGTCAGCAGGTCGAGCATGACCCGATTCTCAGATAGGAACTTCAGAACCCTGTCCCCCAGAATTGAGGCGAGCTCTTTGAACATGAGGACTAGCCCGTGAGTCTTGGGGAAGTCCCCCAGCCTCTTCGCGAGGATGTACTTCAGGTATAGCTGGATAGCTTGCTCCACGAAGAAGAGCGTGAAGTTGTAGTTTCCCTTGTCAAAAGCCTCCCTAGCCTCCTCCTCGAATTGCTCCGCTCTCCTCTTGAGAAACTCCATCCCTCTAATGTGGTGAGATCTTAGAAATAAATCACTGTGTCCTCCATCCCGAAGTTCAAGTTCTTTTTCAGGAGCCCCAGCCGAGTGGGCGGCCTCCGACCTCTAGGAGATCCTCTAGGGCCTCCGCCACCTCCTCCGGCGAGGCCGCCGTGTAGTACTTCCCTCTTGTTAAATGGGCTATTAGGGCAGAGACCGCCGATCCCACCGCGAATGGATCGTACCTCCGTGATGCTAGAGACACAAACTTCCTCGGGTCGAACGATCCATCTTCTCGGAGGCTGAGCTTGTACAGGAGCCCAGCGCCAGCCGGAGTAACCTTGTGAGCGGATGCCACGGGGTCTGGGTTGACCACGAAGGTCCTAGTTTCTTCTCTCCTGATCAGCTGCGCCGCGGCCACCACGTCCTCTATGGCCTGCATCCTCTGAGCGTTGCTCACCGCGTATTCCCTCACCCCCACTCTGCCCGTCAAGGGATTCACTCTCAGCGGGACGTTGGGGTATCCGTCTGTTATCACGACTATGGTGGGCTCAGAGTCTGGGTCCCTCATCTTCTCGGCCTTGGCGAGCCTGAGCGCCTCCAATAGCCCGGAGGCCAGCGGAGTCAATCCGGAGACGCTGAGCGACTGCAGCCTCTTGGCGAGCTTCGCCACGTTCGTGGTTGGAGGGTGGACGATGAAAGCGTCCATGTCCTTGAGCCCGACGACTCCAATCCTGTCCTTCCTAGCACTGAGTTCTCTGTACAGCCTCGAGAGGGCTCTGGCGAACTCCATCCTTACCAAGGTCATCGAATCGCTGAGGTCGAGCACTATTATGGCCGTGAGAGGAACCCTCCTCTCGAAGAGCTTCTCGCGAGCGTCCTCTGGCCGGATTAGCACCCTGAGGTCTCCGTGACCCGTGGATCCCGCGGCCACGGCGGCCTTGATGGACGCGGGAATGTGAATCGAGGAGGGTGTCCCTCTAGGTATTCGCCAGCCCCTCACTCTCCCCCTCTTGACCTCTGGGTCGGTCTTTGTCCGACCTCCCCTAGCCACCCCCGCGGGAGGCTTCGACTCTAGGATCGGAACTTGAAACCTTCCGATTGCTCCGTGGATCCGAATCTCCTCTTCTGGGCCCTTCCCGAGTACGGGGATCCCTAGCAGAGGAGGGAGGAGAGGGGTTACTTTGGCTGGCTTCGTTAGCTCGAACCTAGTTCTCGAGACGACATGCCTGTAGATCAGCAGCGCAATGCCGGACCAGAGCAGCATGACGAGCCTCTCGAGCAG
>DRBY01000064.1 GCA_011042755.1 Thermoproteota archaeon
AGGTTTAGAAACGTGAGGACCAGGCCTACCCACCCAGCAAAAGCGATTGGAGACATTATGATCGTCATGCCTTCAGGGTGCGAGAGTAATCGCTGAATTATGTCAAAGAGCAGGGGCGTCGGGACGAATTGCAATCCTTCCTCTTTAGCCAGTTGAATCGCTTCCTCTATTGGGATTAGTGGTGAGGTCAAGATCCCTATCACGCTCATCACTACTGCAGGAATGAAGCCAGACAGCGGTCCTGAAAATCCTAGGTCGAAGATCTCGTCGCGATTTATCGGGATCTTCGCGCTCCTTATGACGGCGCCAAACGTCCCGAGCGGGGGAGGACCGGGAATGAATATCGGTGGTTCCCACTCTCCGCCCCAACGCTTAGTCGCGAGCATGTGACCGAATTCGTGAATTCCGAGGATGGAGAATAGAGGTATGACGAAGAAAACGGGGTTAATCAGCCTAAGAGAGCTGCCGAGAGAGCTGATGAACTGAACATCGGCCTTCGATACCAATTCCAGTAGGCTCTGAGACATCAGCGACCCGCTTATCCAAACTGTCACGAGGCATATTGCGAGGGAGGCCAGGCTCTTCCAGGTCTCTAGAGGTTTAGGCCGTCTGACGGTCCTCACTAGGAGGTACAGCCTGCCATCGGGAGTCTTGAGGAGCTTCGGCACCATGCCATACCGCATCAACTCCTTTGCAACCCTCGTGAAGGCTGCCTTAGGATCTGTTCCCGGCCTCGGGGAGACTATCAGATCAAGCCCGCCAGGGACCTCCCTCGAGTCTAGCACCTCAAATTCCATAGAGATTAGGTATAGTGGATCGGGTCTGTAGTGTGGCCACATGACTCCGTCAGAGTGGACTCTCCGGAGAGGGGTTAAAAACTGGATTGCGCGACATAGGAGAGGGGATCGATTGGAAATCGGCCGTCCTAAGATAAGGAGATTTGACCCCTCTGCAGATTTAAACAGCGTAATAAAGCTCAACAGGGTCTTCCTGCCAGAGAATTACCCCTCCTACTTCTTCCTTGAGAACTACAAGAGGTGCCCCGAAGGCTTCCTCGTGGCGGAAGTCGACGGGAAGATCATCGGCTACATCATGTGCAGGGTTGAGATAGCCTTTACGGGGGACGAGACCATCAAAATGGGCCACGTTCTCTCCGTAGCCGTCGACAAGGACTACAGGAGGCGAGGGATTGGGACACGGCTCATGCTTCAAGCTGAGGAGAACTTAACGAGGGACAGGGGGGTTGATCTGATGTACCTCGAAGTCAGGGTCTCGAACGAGCCAGCCATTTCTCTCTACAAGAAGCTGGGGTATTCGATACTGGGCGTTATCTCAAGGTACTACGCTGACGGAGAAGACGCTTACCTGATGTACAAGCCGACCTCCGAGGCTGCGACGCTGAGTAGGGTGAAGGAGACTCTGGGCCGGAGGGTCAGGCAAGTAAATTAGGAGCCTGAACTCCCTTCTGATCAGGTTGCGATGACCAAGCGGGCGGTCAACAGAGTGGATCTCAGGGGTAGGAAGTCCCCCTTGCCCGTGGTAAATGTGGCCAAACTAGTGAAGAAGATGGAGGCGGGAAAGTCCCTAGAGGTGCTCATAGACGATCTCAGGTCTGTGGAGGACATTCACAGATGGGCGGATAGGACTGGGCACAGGATAACACTCTCAAAGAATGAGGGAGGTTACTGGAGGATCGTGATTAGGAAGAAGGGGTAGAGGCTAAGGTGGGTGATCTCCCTGGAGCAACTAGAATTCGGAGCACTCAGAGTACGCGGGTGGAGTAAAGGCTGCGACATCTGCTGGAAAGGAGCCAAGATGGTGCTCTTTGTGACCGGCTTGTGCCCCAAGTACAACGACTGTCCTTACTGTACGATAGCTCCGTGGAAGAGAGGTAAGGACATCGTGCTGGCCGATGAAGTAATAGTTGGCTCTGACGACGATATCCTAAGAGAAGCTAGGCTCGTAGATGCGATGGGGGCTGGGATAACCGGGGGGGAGCCCTCACTGGTTCCAGAGCGAGTCGAGAAGTTTGTCAGACTTCTGAAGGAAGAGTTCGGGTCTAACTTCCACATACACCTCTACACAAACTCCGTGGGGGTTGATGAAGACACGCTGGCGATGTGGTCCGAGGCTGGGCTGGACGAGATAAGGTTTCACTGCTGGAACGAGGAGGGCTGGAGTAAGATCGAGCTAGCAGTGGACTACGGATTCAGGGTTGGCGCCGAGATGCCCGCAGTACCGGGGAGCCCTTGGGAGGACAGATTGAAGGACCTGGCCTTATTCCTCGATCGGGTTGGGGCCGAGTTCCTCAACCTAAACGAGCTAGAGTTCACAGAAGGGAATAGGAAGAACCTGCTAGAGATGGGATTCAGGCCGAGACCAGACAGCGAGGTGGCGGCGCAGGGGAGCGCCGAGGCCGCTCGGCGCGTGCTTGAGTTCTTGGAGGAGCAGACCTCACTCTGGGGCTACTTCTGTCCGGCCGCTCAGAAGGACTATCAGATGTGGATGAGGTGGAAAAGGCGCGCCAAGAATGTAGCCAGGCCATATGAGTCCATAGACGAAAGCGGGTCTCTCGTCTACGGCGTCCTGAGGGGCGATTCAGACGCGATCTCTAGGGCCATAGATCTGCTGTTGGAGGAGGGGGTTCCCCCAGAGAGGATCTCGGTGGAGAAGGGTGAGGTCAGAGTGGCGCCGGAGGCAGTCATGGATCTAGCCGATCTGCTCGTGAAGATAGGTGTGGAGGGCGGTTTGGTTGAGGTAGCTCCCTTGGATGAGAGGTTAGTCTTGGCGGAGTACCCGCTAGAGTATCTCACTAAAAG
>DRBY01000066.1 GCA_011042755.1 Thermoproteota archaeon
GTCCTCCTAGCCTTGTCCGCGTAGGTCGGCCCTATCCCCCTCCTGGTCGTGCCGAGCGAGGAGGCGACCTTGCCGGCGTCTATGACCTTGTGGTATGGCATCACGACGTGCGCCTTCCTGCTGACGAGCAGGTCGGGCTCGAAGCCAGCCCTCCTGAGCATCTCTATCTCTTCCACCAGGACCCTCGGGTCCACCACGACCCCGTTGCCGATGACCAGCTTCTTGCCCCTCAGCGCTCCGGATGGCATGAGGCGGAACTTCATCACCAGGTCCCCGACGGCCACCGTGTGCCCAGCGTTGGCCCCGCCGTTGTACCTCACCACGAGGTCTGCGTCCTTCGCCAGGTAGTCAACAACGGCGCCCTTGCTCTCGTCGCCGAACTGCATCCCCACGACGACTATGCCAGGCACCGGCCTATCCCTTCGGAACCGACGCGTCCTGCATAATAACGTCACCCTCGGCTCTAAGGCTGACGTGGATTGGGCTCAGATGAGCCTCATTCGACGTGGATCTGCAGAATCGCCGCGGATCTCCAGAATGGCTCAGCAGCCCTCACGGGAACGACCGCGCTCTCCAGCAGCTGAGGGGTCAGGGAAGCAGCAGACCTAAGCTCACTTCACCAGGAAGCCAAACTCCCTCACGCCGAATTCACATTCTAAGGGGCGAAGCCGGGCTCGGTATAAGCCCAGCTGACCTAGGCCCTGAAACACTATTTGCTCTCTTGAACCTGACGGAGGCCCAACGGGCTATATTAGAGGACGTATTTGACAGATGGGCCCACAGCTTTGGTTCTCAGGAGGGATTAGATTCCTTGATACGAGCCATTGAGGATAACAGGGGTTTACATCCGGTATCCAAGAAATCCCTCCTTCGCAGACTTGAGGGGCTTAGAAGATCTAAGCTCTTTCGAGGTGGTAGGCTTGCCATCGGCGATCTTATAGATCCTGGTTCTGTCTTAATCGTTGATCTGAGCGACGTGAGTTTAGAGGATCAAGAGAAAGAGCTAGTTGTGGCTTGGATCTCAAACAAGATCCTAAGGTACAGGTGTGAGTTGCCTAACGGGAGCCCTGCCTTCCTAGTTGTGGAAGACGCTGAGTACTTTATTCCAGAAGATGGAGGGAGAACCGCACTCTCTGCACATGCTCTCGAGAGACTCGCTCGGATGGGTCGTAAGATGAAAGCTGGAGTGATCCTCGTGGGTCAGAGACCCTCTCTTATAAATAGAGAAATTTTACTCTCAGCAGCGAACGCCATTCTCCACAGACTTAGCCCATTAGAATTCAAAGCCTTTGCAAGAATTTTCCCGACGCTAGACTGGGGCATCGAGCGCGAGATCACAAAGCTCCCCCTCGGAGAAGCTTTCTTGGTGGGGCAAGCGGTCTTGACGCCCCTGAGATTCAGGGTCCGGGCGTTGGGAGGGGCCTAACTTGCTGGGGAGTAATTTCCCCAACCCAAGCCAAGAGAGGCCTACATTATTATTGGTTCTAGCGGCATATCACTCGGATGGACCTGTCAATAGAGGAACTCCAAAAAGAGATGGAGAAAAAATTCGAAGAAGTCTGGCGGGAGATCTACCTCATAAAGAAGAGGCTTCTCCAAGAGGAGGAGCTGACAGACGAGGAGCTGAAGAGGCTGAGGGAGAGATTGAGAGAGATCCTGGAGGAGGGCAAGGGGGTCCCCTGGGAGGAAGTGAAAGAGAAGATCTAAGCCCCACTCCGGACCCTGAGCCGGAGGACGAGAGGCGTTCCCTGTTCAATGTGGAACTCCACCCAAGCGTTGAGCGTTACCTAGCCGGAAGGAGGGCTCCTGCATTCCTGAAGAGGAGGGTGAAGGAGCTGGTAGAGGAACTAAGGAGGAACCCCATACCATCCGGCTGGGACATTGCGAAGGTCAGAGGGATGGAGGACGCCTTCCGAGTCAGGATAGGCGATTACAGGGTAATTTACGCGGTTTCTTGGGAGAGACTGCTCATATTGATATTGGACGTAGGACCCCGAGGTAAAATCCGCTACCGATGAGGGAAGTAACAATCATCCAAGTTCGGCCCGAAACTCTAATCACCTCACCATAAAGGACATCTTCTGCCCATCTCTTAGACTCGGCGCACCAACCCCGGCAGGCGTCAAGAACCCTCATCTACGTACCAGTTCGGCGCACTGATCGGCGCTTGAACCACTCGCTCGCGCTTGAGAAGCGCGCAAGCCTGTAAGAGAGTACTTTATCACCAAATCTTTAGATTTCAATCTCTTTTTGAACTCTTGGGCTATCCTGTCTGCCAACTCCTTTTCACTAAAATCTTTGTCTTGAGACGCAACCTATTATTTGGTGACTCAGGAATATTACCTCTCAATCTTCTCTCGGATCTTCTCGGCGCTCATTCATCTCATCAAGTTCATTTAACTTTTAATTAATCCGTTATATCGGTCGTTAAAGTGAATATTCAATAATGAAAAATTGCGCACGGCAGTGGAACCTAACACACTCCACCCTCGTCGATGATCTACAAGCATGGCGGTTAAGCTCAAAGCAGCCTCAGACACGGAGATTAGGTTTTTCCGCCCGAGGACAGCGTCCTGGGGTCAACCCTCACGAGACCTTCTATCTCGTCGTAGACCTCGTCGTAGCTGACGATCCTGAAACCCTCCTCTAGGGAGACGGCGGCGTGGAGGCTGTCGAAGAAGGTCAGGCTCGGGTACCTAGCCCTGAGCCCTGCGGCCCTCGCGTGGTACCTCGCGCTCGGCGCCAGGGCCCTCAGCCCCGCCAGCTCAAGCAGGTTCCCGAGCGCCGAGAAGAACCTTTTCTCATCCCTAACCTCCAC
>DRBY01000112.1 GCA_011042755.1 Thermoproteota archaeon
CACCTCCTAGTGGCCTACTTCTCCGTACTTACTCTCTACTTTGCTGCCTCTATAGTTCGACTTCCACCTCTGGCCGCGCCCTTTGTCTCGCTCTCGGCTGCATATCTGTCCAACAGAGTGTGGGATGCTTGGGAGTCCAAGATCAGACAACTTGGGTACATTGGAAAAAAGAAGAGCAAGAAGCGAACAAGAATCTCCTTCTCTAGGAAAGTCAAAGTTCTCGCTCTCCCGCTGGTTATGATCATCCTAGTAGCGGCGTTGCCGATCGCCGGGACGGCCTACAGATCCTATCAACTGTCTCGGCACTACACGCTCGGATTCACGCCCGGGTGGGATGAAGCCTTAGAGTGGCTACACGAGAATGCGTCGGGAGCCGTAGCCATCTCTTGGTGGGACTATGGCTACTGGCTCGCCTACGGTTCAAACGTAGCAACCCTCGCAGATGGATTGACGATAAACAGCACGCAGATCAGGTTAATAGCCAAAGGATTCATGGGGACAGAGAGGGACCTCCTCAATCTAGCGATGCAGTTTAATGCCAGCTACGTGGTGATAGACCTAGTTGGGGAACTCTACGATCGATACACGCACCAATTCCTGAGCCCTCATGGCGGAAAGTGGCTCGCCATTGGGTGGATAGCTGGGGAGTTCGAGTACAGCCCCTACAGAGAGCCAAGAGAGTTTGCAGAGTATGATATACCCCGGCTCTTCGAATACGTCTCGGAGGCACAGAGATACTGGCCCACCGACTATGCGCTCCAGAAGTCCCTCTTCAAGCTCGGCCTAAACGCGTTATCATCGTTCTATAACCAGACGTACGGTCCCACGCCGGAACTCTTCGAGTTAGTGTTCATTGGAGGGAGGTCGGCGGGAGTCCCTAACGTCGCAATCTACAAGGTGAAGGGGATTGACGGATAGCGTGCTAAGGTACTTTGAGGAGAGAGGGGATCTTGAGAGGCAGGTCTTCCTAGAGCTTAGAGATAGGTTCCTCGCAGAGGCTAGTCCAGCCCACATAAAAGAGCTGGAGAATTTCGCGTTCGCAGCCATAAAGCCAGGGTGCTTCGCTAGGGGTCTGGCCCCAGAGGCCCTACGGAGGCTCAGGGAGGCCGAATTTCACGTAGTTGACTACAGAGTCACTAACCTGACTGCTGAGCTAATAGACGAGCTATACGCCTTCGTTAGGCTGAAGTACAGGGACTCATGGTGGATAATGAAGAAAGTTTACACGAGGTCGCCTATGGTGGTCCTCCTCCTCAAGGGCAGCCCTGGAAGCTATGAGCACCTCTCAGGCAGGCTCAGAGACCTGCTCGGACCGACGACCCCAGAAGCCGGGTCTCCCGGGCACATCAGGTATGACCTCAAAGGCGTGAACAGGGTCTTGAACTTGGTTCACGCGGCAGATGACCCTGCATCCGCGCTCCGAGAGGCGCTGGTCTTCTTTTCCATGGATGAAGTCCTCAAGGCCCTGACCTCCAGCAGCGAGGTCGAGCTAGATAGGGATGAAATAACGCCCGACGAGATCGTTGAACTCTCGAGGTGGGAGATCTTCAACAGGGTCAAGACGAGAGCCGTCGAGGGATTGGAGGAGGGGAGGGGCGTCGTCTTAAAGCTTCTCAATGAGGAAGCCGATATCGTCAAGCAGAACCTGCCAATTGACGAAGAGAGAGCGAGGTTGATGCCGATAGAGGTTGAGCTAGCCAAGTGGGCTAAGCGAGCTGAGAGCGCGCTGAGGGACAGGCTAATCAAGGAGGCTAGGGCGGAAGCTAACGTGCGGAGGAAGGGTTTAGTCTACGGGAAGTTGAACTCGCAGCTCGTGTCGTCTAGGATTATTCTGGCCCTTAGCGATGAAGAGGAGATGGCCCAAATGAGCGACTTTGACTTTACCCTGATGGCGGCCATATCGGAGGGCTTCGTGGAAGAAGACTGGGAAGAGCTGGTCATGCACAGCACCTGGGCCGTCATGCCTCAGATGGTAAGGGACCTGAGAAAGAGGGGGAAACCTGTCATTACATGCGTGTGAGGGTATCCCCTTATAATACCCTGCTGACACAGACCTAGCTTGAGGGTGGTTCCTTGCCAAAGGATAGGACGTCAGAAGTTGATGAGAAGACAGAAGTCATCATGATAGTTCAGGATGTCCTCAAACAGGAGGATTACGGCAGAGGTATTGTTAGGCTAGACCCTCAGATAATGAGGGAGTTCGGCATAAAGTCGGGGGACTACGTCAGGATCTACGGATCACGAGTCACGCACGCGAGAGCGATGTCCTCAGTCCCCATGGACATGGGAACTAGGTTCATCCGGATGGACAAGATCATCAAGGGGAATGCAGGAGTCAGGACCGGAGACAAAGTTAGAGTCAGGCCTGTTAAGACCAGAGTCGCCCACAGGGTCGTCCTTGCCCCCCAAGAGCATACCATAAGGATCAGCCCAGAGCTGGACAGGTGGGTGAAGAAGAGCCTCATCGACTTCGTAGTGACGAAGGGCGACACCGTCCTGATAACGCTCTTCAGGAGGTACATACCGCTCGTCGTAGTTGGGGTCTCCCCAAGCTCCTACGGAAAGGTCACAGAGGCGACCGTGGTCGAGATAAGGGAGAGACCCGCCGAGGCCCCCGTCAGCGTCCCAACGGTGACTTATGACGACATAGGTGGACTGAAAGAAGCAATACAGCGAATAAGGGAGATGGTGGAACTCCCGCTGAGACACCCCGAGTTATTTAGACACTTGGGCATAGAGCCGCCGAAGGGCATCTTGCTCTACGGCCCTCCGGGCTGCGGCAAGACGCTGTTGGCCAAGGCCGTGGCCAACGAG
>DRBY01000041.1 GCA_011042755.1 Thermoproteota archaeon
CGGGTAGGGTACGCATACAACACGCCGCGCATGGCCGTAGCGTACGTGCTGGACGGCGAGGTGCACGTGAGCGTCTAGGAGGCGCCTACTGCTGGCCCTCCTCACACTCCTGCTTCTCGGGCTGCTGGTAGCTGGCGTAAATGTGAGTCTGCGGGAGAGGGCGCCTAGAGGCTACGCCACGCAGCCAACGCAGTACGATCAGCCGCAAAAGCCTCCAGAGCGCGACGTGTTTTTCCTTCTCCTATCTCGACGCGTTCTTTGAGGAGCTAAGCGACCCCAGGTACTTGGTCGTTAACGTGAGGCAGTTCGTCCAGATGTTCTCAGACCGGTCCGTCCCAAAGGACAAGGTCGTGGTGATACTGAGACACGACGTGGATCACGACCCGGAGAAGGCTCTCAGAATTGCAATGCTAGAGAAGAAGCGCAGCTTGACGTAATCAATCTACTTCCGGACTAAGGTTGATTACAACGTGCTCAGCGGGAACGTATCCGCGATCGTTAGGAGCCTGAGCAACCTGGGCTTTGACGTTGGACTCCACTATGAGGACCTATATGCCAGCGGGCTACAACGTGACGAGGGCCGTGGAGTTCTTCAGGCTCGATCTCGAGATTATGAGTCTCTAACTCAGCAGGTCAAAAACGGGTGCGCTCACGGCAACAAGGCATACATGCCCATTGGGAACCTCAAGATGCGGCCATAGCCAACATATCGCTCGAGAAATTCGGCCTCGAGCTAGTGCTACCTGACTGTTCTCCCCATCGTTAGGCAGTGCGAGCACTACTACCTAGCTGGCAACATGGAGCAGGCCCAGGAGTGGATCGAGCGGGTGCGAAGGGCTCAGCCCGGCATGGTGGTGTACGTGCTCATTCACCCGTGCTACTGCCACGATTGAGCGATCAGAGAGGCTTCTCGTAGATCAGCGTGCCCCGAGTCTTCGGCCACCTAAACCCTGCGGCCTTCAACCCCCTGAGCGTCTCATCGCTTGAGGCGACCTGGCCGTACACGACCTGGTAGCCCAGACCCTTTGCGTCGCATCTGGCGGCCAGTCCAAGCTGTTTCACCGCGCTGGCCGTTCCGTAGATCGCGTCCAGCATTATCATCATCTGCCTATCGGCCGCAGGCTGCCAGAGGGCGACCCCCTCGTACCTACCCACGGCGAAGGCGAACTGCTCCTCAGCGTACGTGCGGACATCCTCTGGAGTCAGAGTGCTGTAGGAGTACCAGTCGAACTTGATGGGCCTACCTACCCGCTCGACCAGCCACCTGTGCACGGCCTGGCACTCGTGAGGCTCCACGGGCCTGACATCCAGCTCCCCGGCGCCAGCCTTGGGCCCAGCCCGGGCTCTGATGAGCTTGGCCCTGAGCCTGAATCCAAGCTTCTGGGCGAGTCTCTGAGCCGCCTCATTCCTTACTGAGGTGGCAAGCGTGGCCAAGTTCCTGCCCCTGGACCTGGCCCTCTCCAAGCACTCGATGGTGAGGGCCGTGGCCACCCCCATCCTCCTCCACCTGGGGTGCACTCTGGCCCCGGCTAGGTATGCCTCCCCGGCGGGCCTGTACTCCACATACATGATCCCGACTATCTTCCCGTCGGCCTCTGCCACAAGGAGATCTCCATTGGGGGAGTTCAGCCACCTCCTCCAGACGCTCATGAGGTAGTCTCCCCACCTCCACGTGAGGGCCGCGAGTTCAGCGACCTGCCTCCTGTCGGAACTCCTAGCCTCCCTGATGGAGAACTCCGGCATCTGGCCTAAGCCCGTCCCCGTCTTTATAGAGCCTCTCTAGGGTCATAGTAACAATAAGGTTTAAAGTCCCAGAGATTACCTCTTATTGAGTGATGGCCAAGATGTATGGCTACAGAGAGCTACTAGAACTGTTAAAACTGCTGTCAAATGAGAGGCGACTGAGGATACTCGAGATACTCGCAGAGGAGCCAGTCTACCTCGAGGAGCTGGCGAGGCAGATGGAGATGACTAGACAGGCGGTGCTCAAGCACCTGGAAGCTCTATCCCAAGCCGGTATAGTCTCGCCCCTCAGGGAGGAGAGAGGGCCCAGAGGGCCCCCACGAACCTTTTACAGGCTGAGCAAGTCTGTCCACCTTTCAATACATGTTGGCAGAGGAGGAGTCCTAGTCAGATCCGCTCAACCTTCGCGCGGAGAACCTCCATCCCTTGAGGCGGTGAGGCGTCTGGTGGAGGAGGGAGAGGATCTACTGGAGAGAGACCCAGATGAAGTCCTAAGCCTGACAGAGAGGGCTCTAGAGGAGCTCTGCAAGCTAGAGGCCTACACGCTGTGGCTCAGGGAGCGGGCTGCCCGTCGCAAGGTTTATATATGGTAAGTAACCTATTGGTTACTATGGATGAGGCCCCCACGGGGGTGATGACCGTGTACTGGAGCAGGTGGTTCAGGAGGATTATGGAGGACCTCGAGAGGGAGTTTGAGATGTTTGAGAGGGAGCTGGACAGGATGCTCAGCCGAGTGAGCAAGGAGGGCGCTGAGGTCATTGGGCCGTACGTCTACGGCTTCAGCGTCACCATAGGGCCAGAGGGCGTGCCGATAGTCAGGACCTTCGGCAACGTGCCTAGGGCGGAGGAGGGCTACAGAACGCCGTTTGTCGACGTCATAGTGGACGACAAGGCCAACCAGGTGAGGGTCATTGCAGAGCTGCCCGGAGTCAGCAAGGAGGACATCGACATCAACGCCACGGAGAAGACCGTCGAGATCAAGGCCGAGAGGGGCGAGCGCAAGTACAGGGCGGTCGTCGACCTGCCCGTCGAGGTTGACGTCGGCAGCGCGAA
>DRBY01000062.1 GCA_011042755.1 Thermoproteota archaeon
TCTATACCCTCTATTTTGCTCCTATATTTAAGCTCTTCGCTTTTGACCATGCTAGGGGTGGGTATTCGATCTCTGCCTTAGCATCTCGGACTCGATCAGCGATATCACATCATACTATAATTAATTCTATGAAAGAGGTCAATTCGCGGGATTTTGAAACAATCAATAGAACAGTATCGTATACAAATGAATAATTAACTGAAAATGTGTCGCACTAAATTTGCGATATATAAATAAACGAGGATTTACTTAATGCTGATGGAGCCTAGGCTGGTGGCCGATATCGAGCTGAAAGGACTAGTTTTCCCGGATATTAGAAACATGACCCGAGATAGGGCTGAAAACTTAACGAACGAGCGAGAAGGCAATCTGCTTGATTGAGTACTCTCAGCTAGCTACTCTTGCTCTCCTAGGGTGTTATTATGAGGTCAGCTAATTAATCAAGAAAATGCGTTAAATATGGAACAGATATAACCGTTCTGTGGGATTTCTAGGCCAAGATGGGCCTAGAGACTCAAGACTGAGAAATTATTGAGAGATCTTTCCTCGTGAAGATCAGACCTGTACTATTCTAACTACTTCGGTAGCACCCTCTCTGATGCCGAAGGCTATCACTACTATGTCGCCGAAGGACAGGAGCTTCTCTTCTTTTAGTCTAAAGAGGAGGTTCTCCAGGGCCTCATCTCTGTCTCTCGCCTCAACGACTATTGGAGATACGCCCCAGAGCATCGACATCTGCCTCGCTACCTTGACGCTTCCCGTGGCAGCGTAGACTGCCGTGGTAGGTCGGTACCTAGATATCCGAACCGCAGTCCTCCCGCTTCTTGTGTAGACTGCGATCTTAGCCCCCATGCTCTCTGCAAGCAGGGCAATGCCGCGGGCAAAACGGTCGTAGAGCGTTTCGGCGCGATAAGTCTCGATTCTTGTAGGGGTAAGGTCTGACTCTGTTTTTTCGATGATGCGCCTCATCCACCGAATGGCCTCGACGGGGTAGTTGCCCATGGCCGTCTCGCCCGCGAGCATAAGAGCGTCAACTCCCTCTCTAACGGCTTCCATTACGTCGACTACCTCGCTCCTCGTGGGTACCGGATTTGCGATCATGCTCTCGAGGAGCTGAGTCGCTATTATCACTGGGCGACCGAAGCTTAGAGAAGTCCTGATTATCTCTCTCTGCAGGCTTGGAATCTCTTCTAGCGGGAAGAAGTTCCCTAGATCACCCCTGGCGACCATTATCGCATCGGCCTCTGAGGCTATGCTAGCGAGATTCTCAACCCCGCTCTTGGTCTCTATCTTGGCGATCACCTTGACGTCTTCGCCTCCCTCCCGATCTAAGAACTCCTTTAGTCGACGCACGTCTGAGCCCGTCCTGACGAAGCTCATGGCTAGGTAGTCGAAGTCCGCGGCCACCGCGAATTTTGCACACTCGATATCTCTGTCGGTCAAGCTGGGTAAGCCCAGCTCCTTGCCAAAGAGCGCTAGGTTCTTTCTAGGCTTGATCAAGCCGTCGATGAGGGCCTGAGCCTTGAATGAGTCTATTCCAACATCTGTAACTCGGAGGCGAATCCTCCCCTCATCGATTAAGACCTCGTCTCCCTCTTCAACCTCGTCAAACAGCCTCTTCTGTGGGATTGGAACAAAAGATCCGTCAGATGCCTCACTTAGCCTGAACTCTATGGTCAGCCCTCTCTCGACCCTCATAGGTTCGCTAATCTTGCCTATTCTCAAGGCAGGGCCGGTTAGGTCTCCAATTAGGGCCAGCCCCTTCTCCAGTCTTTCTTCGAGTACGCGAACAAGCTTTGCGTAGCGCTCCCACGCCTCCTCGTCTCCGTGGGAGAAGTTCACCCTGAAAGCATCTGCTCCAGCCTTTATCATAGCCGCTACCGTGGCCTCGTTGGCAGAGGCTGGCCCCAGCGTTGCCACGATCTTAGTTCTCTTCAAATGGTTCACCCGGCAAAATCTCCTGGTTGTCCCACCCCTCCAGCACCCTCTCGAGATCTTCCGTCAGGCGATCCACGAGGTCCATGTAGAACTCTCGGCAGACTTCCTCCTCGGGCACCGCCGGTGACTCTCCCTCGGTATACATAAGGACGGAGCCAGGCGCCGGGAAGGGGTCTATTCCCTCCTTAACCGTGTAGATCTCTCTTGCATCCGGGGAATCTGACTTCACGAGCCCAGGGTCTATGGCACGGACAGCTGCGCCCTCAACTCCCCCGGCGTGTCCGCCGCCCACGCCGTGCTTCCTAGCGATTGAATCCGCGTAGATCCACCAGTGCACAACGACGCTCTTTATTCCCAGCTCTCTCCACGCTCTCCTCACGGCCTTCCTGATCGCCTCGACGTGCTCTGACCCGCCATGGCCATTTAGGATAACGACTCTATCGAGACCATTTTCGACCAGCCCGCGTAGTACCTCAAAGATCAGCGACTCTAGCGTTGGCTGAGATATCCCAAGAGTGCCAAAGTAGGAGGAGAGAGAGCCGACGACGCCGTACGCTATGGCTGGAAACACGACGGCGTTTAACTTGCTGGCCAGATCAAGCGCCAGCCTCTCTGGAATAATGAAGTCGGTGCCGAGGGGGAGGTGGGGGCCGTGGGCCTCCACAACCCCCACCGGAAGTATGGCCAAGTCCACCTCGTCTAGCATCTTCGCGAACTCCGCCCAGGTCAGGAGCCAAGCTCTCCTCTCTCTCCTCCTACTTTGGCACTCTTGGGATATCTCAGCCA
>DRBY01000129.1 GCA_011042755.1 Thermoproteota archaeon
GCGTAGCCTCAGTCCCCTCCATTGACTGCCGCAAAGTCACTCTCCCCAAGGCCGATGGCTTGCCGAAGCTGAGCACGAAAATCTCGAGGTACAGGCTGACGAGCGTAGACCCGATTCCGGCCCCCAGAGAGGCCAGGCTTCCCCTCGGGTGGAGCCTGTAGATCAAGGAGAGGACGGCCAGCAGGACGCCAGAAATAGTCGTCATGCGCAGAATTCCCCCCAAGTCGATTCCCACATGACTCACGTAGGCCACAATCCCGGGAGAGAGCTTGAATACGACGACCCACGGCAGCACCGCTAGAGCAAGTATGTAGAACGCCGCCGTGAGAATCCCTGACCACAGATTCTCCCTCAAGATCGTCACCCCCTCATGAGAGAGCGTACTTCGAAACAAGTCAACCTACCCAGCATCTTGAACCCAATCGCGAGTTCGAGCCAGGCGTTGGCCCTGCTGAACTGAGCATTAGCCGGGATCTCCACGCTCAGGTTGATCTCCCCGCTCTCTCCCGGCGAGAGTCTCAGGGATCTATAGTCTTGGGAGATCACCTCGCCGTCCGAGCCGAGAGTGGCGGATGCGTAGGCGTCGATCGGTATAAGCCCGCCGTTCTCGAGGGAGAGCCTCACCACGAAGAGCCCCTCTTCGTCGAAGGAGTCGACCTTCACTCCCTCCTCCGCGATGCTCATGAATGTGGCCACGAACGCGTGGAGCGAGAGGAGGAGAAGAACTCCAGCCAAGATTGCCGTCGCGGTAGAGCCAACCCTCAAGCATGTGCGGAGCTTCACAGAGCGGACACCGCGGAAACCCTTGGGCGGGACCATATTAACCTACTACAGATCCGCACTCGCTCTCTCGAGGTCGCGTGACTATCGGCCTACCTCAGCACACGCTTTTGAGGGATTTTGAGGACGCCTACGGCCACGCTGTTCTCTGGGCCGAAGATCGCTATCACCTCTCGCGGCCGCTCCCTCGGGTCAGCTCGAATTCCGTCCAGCCTCCAGACGAGCACCACAGACTCGTTAGGATGTAGGACGTCGCTCTTTGCCTCTACAGACTCAGGGGGACCTATTATCTCCTCTCCGATTACGAGGAACCATTCATCAGCCACGGAGACCCTGGAGATCTCGCCGGGACCCCTGTTGACCACGACGACCTCAAGCGCTGGACTCGACTCTCTCGAGACGATCGACGCCCTGAGTATCTCCAGATCTCCCGGTGGGACCTTCGGCTTGCGTCGCGTGGAGCCCCCAATTCGGATGGCTAAGATGGCCGTCATGGCCGCCCAAGTGGCGGCCAGATAGAGTGTGTTAATGAGCAGGGTTAGGGGCTCCAACGCGATTGCGAGCATCAATTCAGCCTAGCCTGCTTCATATTTTAACTTTGTAAAAATGTTGAGCAAAAATGAGCATAACGGTAGAAAAAATTCCAGCAGCAGGTTTGAGGGAGAAGCGAGGCGCGTTTGTATAAGCGAGTGGCTTGAGAGATACCCTACGAGAGAGTTCAGCCTCCCTCTATTGTGTAGTAGGCTCTCACGCCGCTGGGGCCGTAGATCGCCACTTTGTACTCCTGCGCCGGAGGAACTGAGCTCTTGGGGCACCTGAATCCAAACTCCCAGATTTCGTATGGCTCCATGGCCGCATTGTCCTCCAGCGAGGGATCTTGGTTGTGCTGCCGGATGTAGCTGACTCGCACGACGCAGGATGCCCCGTTAACGTAGACCTCCCACATGGACGGGATGTAGGAGTCATCTAGGTTGGGGTCACCCACGGTGTTTGGACCGAGGTTCCTGACGAACACCACGAAGTAGATGCTTGTTGACGACTCGCCCGCTACGCCCCCTCCCATCGCCTGGAGGTTAGCGGGGGCTACCAGGCCGAGCCTGCTGGTGACCGCGCTGCTCAGAGCCTTTCCTGGGCCTACAAGCATTATGGCTACAACGATAATTATCAGAAGGATGGCGGCCTCAACGGCGACTCTGGATATTCCGCTCCTCATGCGCATCACCCTGGGAAGTAAGTGTAAGCGGTGAAGGTCCCCTCTGGGCCAAAGACCTTCACGACGTAAGACCTGTCCCTGATGGCGTAGATCGACGACGTGTAGCTCCCAGCGTACCTCGTGCACTGGTTGTCGCTCCACCTCAGCTTCGCGACCTCCCCGACGTCCAGCGTGTCATCTCCTCCAACGTCGACGTAGTCTGGCTCGCCGCAGTAGTAGTCGTCTATGATGAGGACCCAAGATCCCCACCTGTCGGCATTTCTCAGGCTCAGTGGCCCGTTGTTCTTGACTGCCAGCTCGATGCAGACTCCCGAGGTGCACGGCGAGTCGGCTAAGTAGAGCGAGAGAATCTCGATGTCAGATGGGGAAGCAGTTATCACGCTGCCTGATATTGCTGAAGAGACGTACGAGTTCAGCGGACCTATAATCAGCAATATTATCATTACCGCTATTACAAGGACAAGCGTCTCAGCCACGACCCTTGTTAGCCCGCACCTTCGCCCGGTCATATCGGTCGTAATGAGAAAAACTAGATCTCTTTAACTTTCTGATGAATCGATAATCACTCATAGTTACGGAATAGTGTGCTCAAGCAATCAATCTTGGTGTCCAATAAATACCTGTCAAAACAAGCAACCTGCTTAACCC
>DRBY01000057.1 GCA_011042755.1 Thermoproteota archaeon
AGGCCGTGAGCAGGGCCCTCAGGGAGGGAAAGTCTTCCAGCGTTGTGGTGAAGATGCGAGACTTTGAACGCGCCCTGAAGAGGGTGGAGCCCTCCGCCGCGAGGGGCATAACGACGGAGACGCCGAAGGTAGGGTGGAGCGACATAGGAGGACTCAAGGACGTCATACAGAAGCTCAGAGAGATCGTAGAACTTCCGCTCAAGAATCCAGAGGTTTTTGAGAGGCTTGGGATCTCTCCGCCAAAGGGCATCCTGCTCTACGGTCCACCAGGATGCGGCAAGACCCTGCTGGCCAAGGCCGTGGCCACGGAGAGCGAGGCCAACTTCATCAGCGTCAAGGGGCCCGAGCTGCTCAGCAAGTGGGTGGGAGAGAGCGAGAAGGCAGTCAGGGAGGTCTTCAGGAAGGCCAGGCAGGCGGCGCCCTGCGTCATATTCTTCGACGAGATAGACGCGCTGGCCCCCAAGAGGTCGCTCTCTGAGAGTTCCAGAGTCTCCGAGAGGGTCGTTGCTCAGCTCCTAACAGAGCTGGACGGCATAGAGGAGCTGAAGGATGTGGTGGTCATAGCCGCCACGAACAGGCCAGACCTGCTAGACCCGGCCCTGCTGAGGCCGGGCAGGTTCGACAGGCTGGTTTACGTGCCCCCTCCAGACGAGAAGGCCAGGCTCGAGATACTGAAGATACACACCAGGGGGAAGCCCTTAGCCGAGGACGTCAATTTGGAGGAGATCGCGAAGAAGACTGAGGGCTACACCGGGGCGGACCTCGAGGCCCTATGCGACACAGCGGCCTTGCTGGCGATAAGAGAGCTCGTGGAGAAGTATCCCGACCCAGGGGAGGCGGAGAAGCACGCTGGTGAGCTGAAGATCACAAAGAGGCATTTTGAGGAGGCCATGAAGAAGGTAAGGCCGATGTCAACGGCGGAGATGGAGAGGTACAGGAAGATAGCAGAGGAGTTCGCCAAGAGAGCGGGCGCCATCTTAGGAGGGCCTGAGGAGAGGGGCGCCCCATCGATCTACGGCTGAAGAAGTAACACTCAATCTCCTATCCCCCTTAGCTGATAAGGCTCGCCTCGCGTAAGCCTATAGCCGGATGAGTAGCCTACGGCTGTTCAACATGCTGAGAGGCGTGTCTCTTCTCATTCTCTCTTTTGTAAGATTTAAGTAAGTTACAATTCTTACTATCATTGTGACCACGCTCGAGGGTAAGACCGTCGTCTCCAGCAAGGGGCAGATCGTTGTGCCCAAGCCCATCAGGGACAAGCTCGGCTTAACCCCCGGAACCGTGCTCAGGGTAAGGGTAGAAGATGGCAGAGTCGTGCTAGAGCCGGTCAAGCCAGCGCCCCGGGAGATCTTCGTCGAGGCGGGGCCCCGTATCACAGGGGAGGAGCTGCGAGAGACCAAGAAGTCGAGCGACAAAATCAAGAGGCTGCTGGCAGACCTAGGTGTGCTGGATGATCGCTACCGCTAGGTCTGTGCTGGACACCGGGGTGATAGTGGAGTACATCGACCTCAGGGGGGAGTACCACGACCTCGCCAGAGCCGTCGTGGACAGCATCCTCAGGGGGAGGATCGAGGCGATCGTACCCCACCCCGTAGTCGCTGAGACCCACTACGTCTCGGCGAGGATATACAGGAGGCTCGGGCTCGATGACTGGGCGGAGCGAGCGGACAAGCTCGTTAGGTGGCTGTGCAGTATCCCAACGGTTGCAATCAAGGGGGAAGACTTGGCGCTGGCCATCGAGGCGTCCAGAGTGAAGCTGGAGTACGGGCTAGCCCTGACAGACTGCTACGTCCTCGCGGCGAGCGAGATCTACGGCGGAAGGCCAATATTCAGGGAGAGAGAAGCTGAGATGCTCAGCAAGATTGACGCCCTTGAGGAGGAGTTCAGCGTAGTCTTTCTAGAAGATTACAAGTAGGCGATCTTCAAGACTTCTCCTGTCATCACAGGATAGGTTCTCGAAGGAGTAGAGATTTCTATCACCGGCTCCGATTCCGCTCTCTCCGGCCCTAACGTAAGTTTGGAGTTCTCTCGGAATCCCCCAGGTCTAGAGCGGGGAACTAACTCCGATAGCACTTTGTCAACCTAAAGGTTGATATGTAACCAGATAAGGTCGCCGAAAATTACTGTCAACTAACAGTTTTAATCTATTCCCGACGATACTCAGCGGTCATGAGCCTGAGGAGAGTCGTCCTAACCGAAGAAGATAATGCGATAATAGAGATGGGCAGAGCCCTGTTCCCGTCTAAGGGAGACAAGCTCAGGTTCAAAGTGATGAAGGCTCTCCTCCTTGGCCCCCACACCCAGGCGGAGCTTTACGAGATGCTGAGGACGGAGAATGGCATCACTCGGCAGGCGATCCACAAGGCCTGCGCGACCCTCAAGAGGGCCGGGCTCATAGAGGAGGTGGATGGAGGGAGCAAACGAAAGGAGTACAGGATCTCCGTCTTGGGCAAGAAGCTGCTAGGCTTCTTGTACGAACTCCAGAGGGAGCGAAAGGCGATGGAGGTGACCGGCGAAGGTGAGGTGTGAAGTGGTGAGGCTGGCGGTCGTGGATCTATACCACGCTGGGCTTGCTCAAGAGGAGTTCAGGAAGAGGTTCTCGGAGCTCCTCAGAAT
>DRBY01000100.1 GCA_011042755.1 Thermoproteota archaeon
CATCGAGGGAGGGGGAGAGGCTCTGCCAACTGGCGTCAGCGTGGGACATGTGGCTGATGACCCTGACGCGTACAGGGCCGCGGTCTACCTCAGAGGAGCCTGGTCTCTGCGGATGCTCAGGAGCGTCATTGGAGATCAGCCATTCTTCGAGGCTCTCAGGATCTACGCTTCTTCTCACGCTTACGGAATAGCCACCTCTCGAGACCTCATTAAGGCATTTGAGGAGGCTTGGGGCGGGGACCTCGACTGGTTCTTCCAAGAGTGGATATTCGAGGGGTGCGTGCCATCTTACAACGTCACGAGAGTGCAGATCGGTTCCTCGCTGAGGGTTGAGGTCAGGCAAGAACTCACCCACTGCTCTCATCCTACCGGACCCAAGAGGATGCCGGTGGAACTGTCCTTCGAGCCCTGCGGATCGGTGGTCAAACTCTGGGTGAATCGGACCGTTGCGGAAGCTGTCTTTGATCTCAACTGCACTCCCGAATATGTGATTCCGGATCCCCGAGATAACATACCCGGGAGAGACTTCGCCTGGGCTGCCAGGTGGAATCAGGGTGAGAGTAGCAACCCAGAGGGTGTGAATACATCCCTTCTCCTAGCTATTGCCTCCGTCGGTGCTCTGTCTGTACTACTCTTGGTGGCGGCAAGAAGAATACTCAGGCGGCGGGGCGGATAGACATCACTCACACGCAACAACCCAAGACCCACTTATGCTGTGAGGTAGGGGCTGGCTCTCCAAAGAGTAGATTTGTGGTGCGGCCGCCGGGATTTGAACCCGGGTCTGGAGCGTTCTGCGCCCACTCAGGAGCTTGGCAGGCTCCCATCCTAGACCAGGCTAGACTACGGCCGCTCGACTCTCAAGAGGGCGAGGATCGATATAAAAAGCTTGTCGAGAGGAGCGCCAGAGGTGCTCACGGTACTGCTGGCCGACGCATCCCTAGAGCTGGTTCCCCCAAAACTAGTCGGGGAGAGGAGGGTCGCTAAGGTCGCCGCGAGGAGGAAGAGAAAGCCAGCTGAGATGCTGCTCGATGCCTCGTCGCTTGGTCCCGACTTCGTCAGGGAGCTAGATCCTACTGGCAAGAGGGGGAGACCCGACGTTGTCCACAGGTCGCTGTTAGCATTAGTCGACTCGCCGCTGTGGGTCGAGAATCATCTAGACATAGTCCTTCACACGATTGAGGGGCGGATATTCCTCGTCAGGCGCGGCCTCAGGCCCCCACGGAGCTACAACAGGTTCGTGGGGCTCATGGAGAAGCTCCTAAGCCAAGGGTGTGTGGGGCCTCCCGGAGATCCGCTCATATGGGAGGTAGAGTGGGATCTGAGGGAGTTCGTGGGCCGGATCGGGCCAGACCTGGTTCTCGGCTTGAGCAGGGAGGGCGGGTTGGTCGATCCGCTTGAAGTGCTAGATCCCGAACTGGACATATTAGCGGTTGTTGGCTGCTTCCCTGCTGGAGAGTTCTCCAAGGAGGTCAGGGGTCTCTTCGACGCCAAACTCTCACTGCACGAGGAGACTCTCTCCGCCTCCACTGTGGCGTCAGCCATCGCTTGGTTCTACTACCATAGGGTGAGGTGGGGTTGACCAGACGCCGCGCGAGGCCGGGCAGGTTCAGAGAGAGGAGAATAGCCAAGGAGAGGATTACGTGGCTGCTCACGCTCGCCGATGAAGTGGCCGGCAGCAGGCCAGCTCTAGCTGAGAGGTATGGAGAGCTAGCCAGGAGGATAGCCCTTCGCTCGAGAGTGAAGATCCCCAGGAAGTGGGCTTGGAGGTACTGCAAGAAGTGCAAGGCCTTCCTCATACCTGGCGTAACTGCAACTATCAGAGTCAGGCCCAGGAGAATGCCCCACATCGTGATCCACTGCCACAAGTGCGGGGGCATCACAAGGAGACCGTATCTCAGAGAGAAGAGACGGAACCTAATGTTTAAAATGCCACAAGAAGGCGGGCCAGATTGAGGTAAGCCACAAGCCAGCGAAGGTGATCGGCTTGCCAACAGCGCGGGACGTGAGGGCAGATTTGCTGATAGAACGGGTTGCAGAAGAGCTGAAGAAGTACGGTGAGATTAAGCCGCCTGAGTGGGCAGCCTTCGTGAAGACGGGCTCGCACAAGCAGAGGCCGCCTCAGCAGAAGGACTGGTGGTACATCAGGGCAGCCTCGCTGCTAAGGACCGTGTACCTGCATGGGCCCGTTGGAGTAGAGCGACTGAGAACTAAGTACGGGGGCAGGAAGGACCGTGGAGTGAGGCCAGAGCACTTCAGGAAGGCCAGTGGACACATAATCAGGCTCATACTCCAGCAGCTGGAGAGCGTCGGCCTTGTCGAGAGGGTTCCCGGGAGGGGCAGGAAGATCACGAGTAAAGGGGCATCCCTCCTAGACAGGGTGGCCGCCGAGCTAATCAAGGAGCAGGGGCTGGTACCTGGGAGGGTGGTCACCCCGTGAGCGCTGAAGACGAGGAACTTCGGAGGATACAAGAGAGGCTGCAGGCCGAGATAATGGCTCGACAGAGGCAGCAGGAGGAAGAAGAGAGG